>CANEMG010000012.1 GCA_947428535.1 uncultured Clostridium sp.
TATACATTTATTGTATTTACAGATCCTGTTTTAACATTTTCTATATTTCTAGCTGATTTTTGAACATTTTCATTGCTAGCTGGTAAAACTATAAATGTTTTTCCTTCAACTTTTAAGTTTTTCATAGCATTTACCATTTGTTTTGTTTTGATTTCTGTAAAATCAAATTTATCAACTACTACTAAATCATTTTCTAATACTTTAGAACTTAATAATGATTTTATAGCTAATTGTCTTTCTTTTTTATTAACTCTATATTTGTAAGATCTTGGTTTTGGTCCTAATGCAATACCACCTTTAATCCATTGTGTAGCTCTGATAGATCCTTGTCTAGCTCTACCTGTTCCTTTTTGTCTCCAAGGTTTTCTTCCACCGCCTCTTACTTCAGCTCTTGTTTTTGTACTTTGTGTACCTTGTCTTTGATTAGCTAAATAATTAACTAATACACTGTGAACAACAGCTTCATTTGGTTCTATTCCGAAGATTTCTTCTTTTAAATCTACTTTTTTAACCTTTTTTCCTTCTACATTATATACATCTATACTTGGCATTTAATCTTCCTCCTTCCTTCTATTTAGATGCTTTTACTGAATTTTTTATTTTTAATATGCTTCCTTTATTTCCAGGTACTGAACCTTTTATTAAAATAGCATTTTTATCTAAGTCAACTTTTACAACTTCTAAATTTTGTACTGTAACTTTATCAACACCCATATGTCCAGGAAGTTTCTTTCCTTTAAATACTCTACCTGGTGTTGAACAAGGTCCCATTGAACCTGGTCTTCTATGATACATAGAACCATGTCCCATTGGTCCTCTTGATTGTCCATGACGTTTTATAACACCTTGGAATCCTTTTCCTTTTGTTATTCCTTGAATATCTACTTTGTCTCCTACTTCAAAAGTATCAACTTTTATTTCATCTCCTACTTTTACTGTAGTTATACTTTCTTCACAAGCTCTAAATTCTCTTAAATGTTTTACAGCTTTTACACTTGCTTTTTTGAAGTGTCCGCTTTCAGGTTTGTTTACTTTCTTTTCTTTTACTGATCCAAATCCTAATTGAACAGCATTATATCCATCTGTTTCAACTGTTTTGATTTGAACTACTGGACATGGTCCAGCTTCTATAACTGTTACTGGAATAACTAATCCTTTTTCATCAAAGATTTGTGTCATTCCAACTTTTCTTCCTATTAAAGTTTTCATTTTTTTCTTTTTCCTCCTACTATTGGCTGATAAAATCAGCTTGGTTTGATTTTTTTGCTATGCTTATTTATTAAATTATAGCTTAATTTCGATATCAACACCTGCTGGTAAGTCTAATTTCATTAAACTATCAACTGTTTTTTGTGTTGGATAAAGAATGTCAATAACTCTTTTATGTGTCCTCATTTCAAATTGTTCTCTTGAATCTTTATGTTTGTGTGGTGAACGTAAAATTGTTACTACTTCTTTTTCTGTTGGAAGTGGAATAGGACCTGAAACTTTAGCTCCTGTTCTCTTAGCAGTATCTACTATTTTTTCAGCAGACTGATCTAAAACAACATAATCATAAGCTTTTAATCTTATTCTAATTTTGTCACTTCCTATTTTTGTGTTTGATGTTGCCATTTAAATTTTCCCTCCTTAATTAAATATATAGGCTTCGGCAAGTTATCAACGTACCCTGGTGTTTCTTTTAACCCCATTTTAAAATCCAAGCTTTCTTTAGTATTCAATATTAAATTGAAACTTAAATTTTGTCTTGGATAAGTATGTACATTTATCAAACTTATCGCCCGGTCTAAGCCAAGACATACTCTGCAGAAGTTCCCTCCACTTTTAGTGTAGCCACATTCTGCTTCATCGCTTTATCTTATGCTCATCTATTATACTACGGGTACAAGTCTTTGTCAACATATTTTTTCCATAAAATTTGGAAAATATTATTTAGTTACAGTTCAAAATTTCTTTTTAAATATTAAAAATTATTATATAAAAAAAATCTCTCCATATTTTAATAATATAGAGAGATTTTATTTTATTCTTCAACTAATAATGAACATTCAATATCTGTTTTTCCTTGTAATTTTCCATTATTATATTTTAATAAACTAATTGTTGGATTTCCTGTGGCATGTGGTATTTCTAAAACTATTTCCATTATTCCATCATTATCTACATCTATTATTTCGATATTACTAATACTTAAGTAATATTCTGTATTAGTATCTTTCTTCCACTTGCTCTTTTCAATTGATGCTAAATCTGCTATTTTGGCACCTTTAGAATCTATTGCTGTTATTTTAGAAAAACCTGTCTTTTTATTTGCAAGTATTAAAATATATTCATCAGTTCCATTACCATCTAAATCTGCAATTAATGTTTTTACACTATCATAATCTGATATTAGAGGATTATTATCTGAAACTACTGTTGGAACTGTATTTACTACTTTTACAGTTCTTGGTATTGCTTCATAATCTTCTGATATAGCTATTTTCCCAACATCATCTATTTTAGCTAATCCATCATATACTTGTGAAGATAAAATTCCTAAACTAGCATCCTGCTTTCTATAATTTTCATAACTATAATATGTTATAACATACTTATCACTTTGTTCTGATGTGCTATCTATATATTGTAATGTAACTTCATCCATTTTACTTGTATCTAATATTAGTCCATTATATAAAACTACTAATGATTCATTCATTAATTTTTTATCGGAATCATCTGTAATAGTTGTTCCATTTTGTGAAGTTTGATTTGTAACTTCTGTTATTGCAGAATCTATAATATTGGCTATAGAATCAACTTCTGCTTCATTTTGTAATTTATTTTCTGGTAAATTTGAAACTATTTCATTATATTGTTTATCATAATCTTCTTTAGCTGTATGTATTAAATAATATGTTAATGCCCCTGTTCCTATTATAATAACTACAAATGCTGATAATACAAAATTTCCTAATGTACCTATTTTTAATCTATTATTTTCTATATTTTCATTAACTTTTTCATTTTGGGATTCAGTTACATTTTCTTTTTTTTCACTTTCATTCTGCTTATTAACTTCGCTCATAAATATACTCCTTTAAATTTATCTTTAGAATTTTAACATATTTAAATAATATTTAAAATAGTTTTTACAAAATTTTCACATTTTTTTAAATGTCTGAGCTATTAACATATTCTATTATTCTATTTATTTCACCTGTCATTGTATCTTGATATGTAGGTTCTTCTTCATCATAAAAATAATTTCCATCATATCCATATTTATTTAAAAATCTATATGTTTCTATTTCAATTATTTCTCTTCTAGATATTCTTTTATCTTTTATAGGTAAGTTTCTACCTTCTTTTTCTTCTATGATGCTATCAACTTTACTTTCTAATATTACATAATTTTTCTTAAGTTCTTCTTCCATAGCTTTTAAATCCAACACATCATTTTCAACAAGCTCATCATCTTCGTTTTCAGCTACAAACATTTCTATTTCTGCTACTAATTCATGTATACTATAGTTATGTACTAAACTCATTTTTTTAGCTAAAGTTTTTCTAATAGCTGTACGCCTTACTTCTATTTGCTCTATCATAAAATCATCTAATTTATTTTGTCCTGTAAAAATACCAAAAAATCTTGAAACATTGCCCTTATCTTCAATTATTTCTAAGTCATCCTTTAATTTCTTTAGCTCTGCTTCTCCTCTTATTTCTCTAATTTTTTCAGCAATACATCTCTTAAGTTCATTTTCTTCTATAATTGCCATTTCATCAAACCTAGTTATCTGACTATTTTTTGCTGCAATTTTAGGATTATTTAAATAGTTAATTAAAGTACTTATTTCTATATTATTTTTAGATATTTTTTCTAATCTTTCTTCTATTCTGGCATTTGTTCTTTTTTCTGTAAGCATTTTTACTTTTTCTTTAGTTGTTTCTAATAACTCTAACAACTTTTCAGCAGATTTTCTCATTTCAAAAGCATTGTTTAAAGCACTATAAGATGCTCCCATATTACCAGCTACCTTTGCATGATTTTGTTGTTTAGTAATTAAAAGGTTTATGTCCTCTATTAATCTATTTACTACTTCGATATTTTCTTTACATCCATTTTTAGTTATATAAGAAATAGACTCTTTATCTTCATCATCTTCTTCAATTTCTATATTACTTTCTACATTAGTTTCTGTAGCATTTTCTATTTTTTCTTCCTTATTTACATCATTTTCAATTTTTGATGTTTCAGTTATATTATCATCTATAGATATTTCGGAATTTTCATTTTTATCAAATTCCTTTATTTCAGATTCTATTTCATCTTTATTTCTTCTAAGTTTCTCTAGTTCCTCTTTAACTAATTCATTTTTCATTAATTCTTCTGTAAGCAGGCGACCTTTTTCTAAGTTATTTTCATTTACTTCATCTTTATTAAAATCTTCTGTTTTCAAATCTACTTCTAACTCTTCTTTTAGATTAGCTTCTTTATTAAATGTTTCTTCTGTAAAATCAAACTTTTTAGTTTCTTGCTTTTCTAATTCTTCACTATCAGTATCTTCTACCTTATCATATAGTTTTTCTACATTTTCTATTTCATCTTTATCCAAATTTTCTTCAATATTTCCACTATCAATCTCTATTTCTTTTTCATCAGTATCTGCATTAACACTAACTACTTCTTCATCAACTAAATCTTCCTCTTCTAATTCTGTTTCTTCAACATCATTATCTATTTCTTCTGTTTTATCTATATTCAAATCAACTGTATCTAATATTTTTTTATTTGAATTATCTATCAAATTAACTTCTCCCATCTGAATAACTTTCTCAGCTTCCTTTAAATCTTGTTCAAGTAATGCTTTATTATCTGGGTCTACTTCATGTTTAAATCTTGGAAGCTCCATATCCTCAAATCGCTTTTCAATTTCTTTACATTCTGCCATCATATAAACTGTTATATTTTTCTTCCAATTATTAATAAATTCTATGTTTTGTTTTCTTTGTTCATATAGATCAGTTGATTTTTCTTTTAATTCATCTAATTCTCTCGATATTCTTAAAACATCATCTTCAACTTCATTTATGCTTTCAGAATCTTGTTCTCTTTGTTCATCGTTATTTTCATATTTATTAAGCAATTGTTCTAATTTACGTATGTTCTCAAAATTAACTATATTGGCCTCTTCTAATTCTATACATTCTTCTATTTTTCTTTCTATAGAATACGCATTATCCAATACAAAATCGTAAAGTCCATTTCTTTCTCTATCTGCTAGTTCATCTAGCTCTTGTTTTTCTAATTCTACATTATAAATTTTAATTGTTTTTGAATTTTTATTTATTTTTTTATCTTTATCTTCTACTATATCTTTTATTTTTGTAAAAGGTGAAATTAAAACTTCTCCATCTTTATCTTCTAATACATCACTAATATAAATAAATGGTACAGTATTGTCTAAAGAAATATTCATACAAGCTGGTCTATTCCATTCAGCTGAGTATTTTTTTTCAGCATCTGATTTCTTAGTTGTAGCTGTTAGAAATCTATCCACAAATAAATCATTCTTAAAAGTTTCTACTTCTAATAAATTTGTTCCTCTATATACTTTTATATCTCTTTTATAAGCTTTCTTATAATATTGCTTTAGTATAAGTTTATATATTAACTTTATATTTTTCAAATATTCTATAATATAACTTCTAGAATAATCAATATGAATACCTTTAGTTCCAGCATCGCCACTTAACAAAGCTACATCAGTTTCTGCATCAGTAATTAGCATTTGATTTATAGCTTTATAATCTTCATCAAGATATTCTTTTAGTGCATTTAATTCTTCGTTTGTAAGACTTAAATCTATCATTTGTATCACCTCATATTTATAAGATATAATTATTTTAATAATTCTATTGCTTTGTTTAATTGTTTATCTTCTTTAGTTTCTACATTTTGTTCTATTTCAAAATCTGGTTTTATTCCAACTTTATTTATTTTTGTTTCATTAGGTGTAAAATACTCATTTACAGTAAGTTTTAGTGCACTTCCATCTGTTAGCATAAATACACTTTGAATTACTCCTTTACCATAAGTATTTTTTCCAACTACTTTTGCTCTTCCATGGTCTTTTAAAGCTCCCACTAATATTTCAGATGCACTTGCTGAATATTCATTTACTAGAACTACAATTTCTTCATTCATAAGCTGATCTTCTTTAGTAATACTTGTTTCCTTATTACCTTCTGAATCTACAGTTATAAGAACTTTAGTATCTCTTGGAAGAATGTAATCTGCTATTGCTAAAGCTTCATCTACAATTCCTCCTGTATTATTTCTTAAATCTAATATTATTTTCTTAGCTCCTTGAGCTTTTATTTCTTCATATTTTGTTTTTAATTCTTCTGCACATCCTTCATCAAAAGTTAATAAAGATATATATCCAATATCATTTTCTAACATTTCAGTTTCAACATGATATACTTTTATTGATTTTCTTTCTACTTCAAAATCTAGATATTCTGTTTCTCTTAAAACAGTTATTTTTACTTTAGTTCCTTCTTCTCCTTTAATTTTTGATGAAACTAAATCTGATGACATTCCTAAAACATTTTCATCATTAACATTAACTATAACATCTCCAGATTGTAATCCTGCTTCTTCAGCTGGTGTTCCTTTTATAGGGGAAACTACTACTACATTATTATTTTCATCAACACTCATATAAATTCCAATACCTACATAGTTTCCTAAAGCATTGGCTTGAAATTCTGCCCATTCTTCTGCAGTCATATATTCTGAATATTCATCATCCAATCCATTTATATATCCTTTTACAGTTTCATCAAGCATTTTTTGCTCATCTATTTCACCTATATAATATTTATCTATTGCTTCTCTAAAACTTTTCAAAGTTTCTGCTATTGCATTAATATTTTTTTCAGAATTTTCAGATGATTCTGCCTTTTCTATATTATTTGCTTTATAGTAATAATATAATGTAAATTCTGAAGAAAGTATTGCTACTATTACAGCAATTACAATTGTAAAAACTACAAATTTGGTAATTAATGCTTTCTTCTCTTTTTGAAATTCTATTTCTTCTTCAGTTATATTCTCATTTTCAAAATCTTCCATTTGGTAAATTAGCCTTCTCTCTATTTTATTTAAATCTAATAACTTTTATAATATTAATCATTTTTTATTATGGTAAATATGGTGTTGGATTTGTTGGTCTTCCTCCAATACGTACTTCAAAATGCAAATGATTTCCTGTTGAATTTCCTGTTGACCCTACTTTACCTATTGCTTGCCCTTGAGAAACTTGTTGTCCTACTGATACTGCTCTAGAACCTGCAAGCATATGTGCATATAAAGTCATTGTTCCATCATTATGATCTATAACTACATATTCTCCATAACTTTTATAACTTCCATTTGATCTTACTAATGCTTTTGATATTACAACTTTTCCTGATTTTACTGATCTTACAGTAGTTCCTGCTGCACAAGCGAAGTCTACTCCTGTATGCCCAGCATATCCATAATATCCTGTTGTTATATTAGATTTTGTTTTACCAGCTAGTGGTGATATGTATCCAGCAACACTTGGTGCAACTGCCTTTCCTGAGCTTTTAGCTGCTAAAGCCGCTAATTGACTTTGTATTTCTTTTTTATCTTTCTCAAATTCTTCTAATTCATCTTGTAATTTTTTCTCTTCTTCACTTAAATTTGATACTAATGAATTTTTTTGACTTACTGAACTTTGTAAAGAATTCTTTTTAGTACTTACAGCTGATTTAGAATTCTCTATTTCTAATTTTGCATTTTCTAATGAAGCTTTCTCATTTTCAATTTGTTTTTTAGTATTATCTATTTTTTGTAACAACTCTTGATCTGCTTCTGCTAATTGTTCTATTAAATAATATTTTGAAATAAAGTCTGCCAATCCTTCTGATGATAGCAACATATCTAAATAACTTGTTGTTCCTGATTCATATAAAGCCACTAATCTTTTTTCCAATAAATCATTTTGTTCATCATATTTTTTTTGTTGCTCTTTAATATTTGATTCTTTTTGAGTTATTTGTGAATTTAAATTAGTTATTTGTTCTTGTAAAGAAGTTATTTCATTTTCATAATTAGATATTTCAGAATTTAATTCATTTATTTGACTTAATGTTTTTGTCATTTGAGATTTTACTCCAGCTATTTCTGAATTCTTTTCTTTTATTTGACTATCTATTGCTGATTGCTGTCTTCTCAATTCTTTAGAAGTTGCGGCAAATGAAATTCCCATAGTACTTATTAAAATTATAAAAATTAAACTAACAATAAATATTATTCTTGTAATACTCTTATTATTCATTATATTTACCTATGTTATTAATATAACATATTCTCCTTTTACTTTTTCAATCTTATTGTTCAGCGTTTTCTTCTACTTCTGAATTTTCTTTACTTTCAATTTCTATTTTAGTAGTATTAGAAACATTTTCATTTGATGGTTCTACATTTGTTGGTACAGTTTGATTTGAATAAGATGTTATATAATCTAATGGTTGTACATATTCTCCATGTATTCTAACTTCAAAATGTGCATGAGGCCCTGTTGAATATCCTGTTGATCCTACTTTTAAAACTGGTGTAGCTTGAAGTACAGTATCTCCAGGATGTACTAATATTTCTGAACCATGTGCATATAGTGTCGTTATTCCTCCACCATGATCTACTATTACCATATTTCCATATGCATTATTCCATCCAGCATAAGTTACTAAACCATCATTTGCTGCAATAAATGTTGCTCCCATAGGAGCCCCTATATCAACACCTGTATGAAGTTTGTACACTCCTGTTATTGGATGTGTTCTCATCCCAAATTGAGATGTTATTCTAGTATATCCAGGAACTGGCCATGCCATTGTTCCACCTACATATCTTTCACTTACATTTGCTAATGCAAGTACTCTTATTTCAGTTTCTATTGCTGTAATTTCTTTTTGATATTCTTCAACTTGCCTTTGTAATTTTAGTTCTTCTTCTGATAATTCTTGCAATCTACTGTTTTTTATAATTGCCATATTTGCAAGTGAAATGTTATTCTTTTCTCTTGTTTCTCTCGATGCTTCTAAAACTAATTTCTTTGTATCTAATGTTTCTTTTAATTTTTTATTATATTTTTGTTCTGCTTCAACTGTTTCTAATAATTCAGAATCTGCTGTTGATATTTCTTCTATCAAAAAATAATTTGATAAAAATTCCATTATTCCTTTTGAATTTAATAACAAATCTAAATATGAAGTTTGTCCAATTTCATACATTGCTACTAATCTTTTTTCTAATAAATCTTTTTGACTTTCATATCTTTCATTTGATTTTTCTAATTCTATTTCTGCTTTTTCAATATATGCTAACAATTCTACTTCTTGAGCTTCTAATGTTTCAATTTCTAATTGTTTATCATAAATTGTTTGATTTATTTGTGATATTTCAGTTACTGTTGCAGAAAGTTCGCTTTCAATAAATTCTATTTGTGCATTTGAATTTTGTAAATTATTTTCTAATTCAGATTTTTCTAGCTGTAATATATCTAAATCATTTTCTTCATCATTATTTTCACTATTTTCTTGGTTATTGTTTTCTTCTACATTTTGTTCTTCATTAGTTGTAGCATTTGATCTTATTAAAATGAAATTACATGACAAACAAAATATTACTAAAATTATTAAGTTAATTTTAATAAAATTTTTCATTCGCCTAATCTATACCTCCAAGTATTTTTTCATTGAAACAGAACTTCCTATAATTCCTATTCCAATTCCTAAAATTGCATATACTATTGTTATTGGTTTAGCTATTTCTACAAATTGCATTAATGTTACTCCCATTTTTTGCAATACTTTTGATGATTCTATACTTTGTATAACAACATCATATAGTAATCCTACTATTAACAATGTAATAACAGCCGCAATTATCCCTATAATTATACCTTCTACAACAAAAGGCCATCTTATAAAACCATTTGTTGCTCCTACATATTTCATTATAGATATTTCTTTTCTTCTAGCATGAACTGTAAGTCTTATTGTATTTGAAATAATTGTTATAGATATAACCAATAATACAATAAATATTACTCCTATTGTTATTCTAACCCCTTTTACAATTGTTATTAAAGTTGTTATTGTACTATCACTACTTGTAATATTTTTGATTATTGAATCATGTGCTGTTGTTTCTTCTATTTGTAAATCTACTTCTTCACTTCTTCCATCTGTCGCTATACTTGCACCAATTCTTCCTATTGCTTCTTCTATTTCTTTAGATTTTTCAAGATTTGTTAATGTTACAACAAAAGATGCTGGAAAAATATTGTTTTCCCCTTCATATCCTTGCAAAAATTCTTGATTTTCTTTCATCTGTTCTTTAAAAGAATCTAATGCTTGTTGTTTGTTTTTAAATACAACTGTGTTTATACCATCTAACTTTTTTATTTCATCTTCAAAGTTTTGTTTTTGCTCATCTGTTGTTTCATCCCAAATAAAAACTTCCATACCTTGTTTCATTTGAACTTGTTCTAATACTGAATTAATATTTACTCCTATTGCAAAAAATATTCCAAATAGAAACATCGTACAAATCATTGTTATGATTGATATAACTGTTGATTTTGTATTTTTAAAAACATTTTTAAATCCTTCTCCTATTGAATAGGACAAACCATTATACCTCACTATTATACCCACCTTTTTTATCATCTCTTATTATTACGCCATTATCTATTTGTATAACTCTTTTTTTCATTTTATTTACTATATCTTTAGCATGTGTTGCCATAACAACAGTTGTTCCTCTAGCATTTATGTCATTTAATAAATTCATAATATCCCAAGCTGTTTCTGGATCTAAGTTTCCAGTAGGCTCATCTGCTATAATCATAGATGGATTATTTACCAAAGCTCTTGCTAGAGCTACCCTTTGTTGCTCTCCACCTGATAACTCATTTGGATAACATTTTGCTTTATTACTTAATCCTACTAAAGATAATACCATTGGTACTTGTCTTCTTATATGTTTTGGTGTTGCTTTTACTATATACATTGCAAATGCAACATTTTCATAAACTGTTTTATCTGGTAATAGTCTAAAATCTTGAAAAACTACTCCCATACTTCTACGCAAAAATGGCACTCTTTTAGCTTTTAAAAAAGTAATATCTTTACCATTTATTATTATATTTCCTTTTGTTGCTTCTTCTTCTTTTAAAATTAATTTTATTAAAGTTGATTTACCTGATCCAGATGCTCCAACTAAAAAAGCAAATTCTCCTTTATCTATACTAAAAGTAGCATTATGTACAGCTTCTGTACCAGTATCATATAATTTTGTTACATTTTTAAATTCTATCATAGTCTTGGTTTGCATCCTTTCTTTTTGCATTTTCCCCAAATACTTTTTTACTAACACATCATATCAATAAATCTAAAAAATTGCAATATCAAAAATATATAATTTAAAACAATATTTGACATTTTTTTAAAAAGATGCATATAAGTATTTATTTTCTTATATGCATCTTTTACTTCTAAATTTATATGTATCGACTATTTCTTTAATTTATTACATTATATACAACTTCATTATTTGAGCTTTTACTATTACTAAAATATATTTTAAAATTTATTGGTTCTTCTATATCCTGATAATAAAATGATATATTGAAAGATAGATATTCTTCTAAGTCTTCATAAGTAGATGAATC
>CANEMG010000013.1 GCA_947428535.1 uncultured Clostridium sp.
TCAAATACTTATTCAAAGTAAAAAAGAAAATTTATCAAAACATTTTTTAAATCTTAAAAAAATTTCCGAAAAAGAAGAAAATAAAAAATTAAAAGAAATAACAGAAAGATATATTGAATTTATAAAAAATAAAAATGAAGAAAATAAATCATCATCTAAGAATTTTTATATTATTGTTAAATATAAGCTAGAATCATCTGAAAATTATACAAATGAAAATATAGCTATTAATTATTTAAATGAAAGTTTTTTCAAAATAAAAGAGTCATTATCAAGATGTGGAAACATTGTTTATGACATTAATTCCAAAAAAGAAACAGAAAAAGTTTTAAATTCTTTTTTTAATCCAAATGTAAAAGAGAAAAGGATAGGAGAGTGATATTATTAGTAATTTTTACGAAGGGATATTAAAGACTAAAGATAAGATGGCTCCAAGTTATATAGATAATAGAAATCCTAAATATTTAGAAATAGATGGTAAATATTATTCAGGGATTTTAATTATTGATTATTATAGAGAGTATAATGATATTATATTAAAAAATATAATAAATACTAATGTAAATATGAATATATCAATGTTTTATGAAAAACAAGATACATATAAAACAATAAAAGATTTAACATATTTTATTGGAAATGTTGGAGTAGATTTAAAATCTGGAAATGAAAACAGACAAGATATAGATATTGCTGTGTATACATACAGTGATGCTAAATATATAAGAAAAGAAATGCAAGTAAATAATGAGGAATTATATTTTTTATATACATATGTAACTTTAATTTCAGATAATGAAGAAGAAATGGAAAGAAATTTAAATAAAATAGAAGGGCTTTTGCAGGCTTCAGGAATGATGACTAGAAAAGGGAATTTTAGACAAGAGCAAATATATTTTTCATGTTTACCATTAATGGATAATAATAAAGATATAAAAAATATTGCAAAAAGAAATATTTTGGGAAGTGGAATTGTTTCTACATATCCTTTTATATCTTCGAATCTATGTGATGAGACTGGAATTTTTATTGGAACAAATATATATAATAATTCTATGATTTTGGTTGATAGATTCAATAAAGAAAAATATAAAAATGCTAATATGTGTATATTTGGGACAAGTGGTGCAGGAAAATCTTTTTATACTAAATTATTAATTTTAAGATATAGATTATTAGGATTAGACCAATATATTATAGATCCAGAAAGAGAATATACAAAGATTTGTGAGAATTTAGATGGTGTTTGTATAAAATTTGGTCCTACATCAAATTCTTATATAAATATATTAGATATAAGAGAAGATAGTATTGAAGAAGAAAAAGGATTTTTAACAACTAAAATAAGTAAATTAAGAATGTTTTTTAGTTTAGTTTTTGGAGATTTAGATGAGGAAAATGTTGCTTTATTAGAAGAAAAATTAATAGAAATTTATAGAGAAAAAGGAATAAATTTTAATGATAATTCTTTATATAATGAAAATAATGAATTTAAGACAAGTAAGCAAATGCCTATTCTAGAAGATTTATATAATGCTTGTGGAAAAGATAAAAAAACACTATTTTTTAAAAGAAAACTATATCCATTTGTGTATGGTTCATTAAAATTTTTAAATAATTATACAAATATTAAATTAGAAAATAAAATAATTGTTGCAGATATTTATGAATTAGGTGAAGACAATTTAAAGTATGGAATGTATATTTTTACAGAATTATTCTGGGATAAGATAAAACGCGATCGCAGTAAGAATAAGGCGATTTATCTAGATGAAATTTGGAGATTAATAGGTGTTACATCAAATAAATTTGTTGCAAGTTTTATTTATAAAATATTTAAAACTATTAGAAAATATGGAGGAAGTGCAGTAGCAATAACACAAGATGTATCAGATTTATTCTCTTTAGAAAATGGGACATATGGAAAAAGTATTTTAAATAATTCTAGTATAAAATCTTTTTTTTCATTAGAAGAAGAAAATATTTTAGTATTAGAAAAATATGCAAATATTTCGGAAAAAGAAAAAATAGAAATAAAATCTTTAAAAAGAGGAGAAGCATTAATGTTTATAGGAGATAATCATATATTAGCTAAAATAGAATGTTCAAAAAATGAGGAGGAATTAATTAGTTGAAAATAGTAACAGCAATAGGAAGTCCATATTTAAATAAAAAATTAAAAGAATATGGAATATGTGAAATAATAGGGACAGACATACAATATGGTGAAGGGATAATAGAATTTTTAGAAGAAAATAAAAATATTGATTTAATAATATTAAGTAATACTTTACCTGGAGAATATGAATTAAGAAAAATAATAAATGAAATAAAAAAGAAGAATGAAAGTATAGAAATAATAGTTTTTTTAAAAGAAAAAGATGAATATATAGAGAACTTTTTAAATAGCAAAAATATTTATAAAATATATTATTTAGATAAAAAAGAGGAAGATAAATTTTTAAATACATTTTGTTTAGAAAACAAAAAGATTGATATTAAAGCTGAAATAAAAGATTTTAAAAACTTGATTTTTTCAAATAAAAAATTTGATCCGATTTCTAAAAATCTCAAAGAAAAAAATGAGATAGATAAAGAAACAATTAGAAATAGTAAATTTAAATTATTAGAAAATGATATTAAAAATGTAGAGAATAAAAAAGAAAATATTGAAGAAAGAATAAAAAGAAATAATACTAAGTATTTAGATAAAATCGAAGATAAAGTAAAAAAATATAATTCGAAAATTATAGTAATATCTGGGAATTTTAGTTCAGGAAAAAGTTTAATCTCAATAATTTTATCCAAATATATAGAAAGTAAAAATAAAAAAATATTGTTAATAGATTTTGATATTAATAATAATATTAATACAATTTTAGGAGTAAAAAAAGCTAAAGGAAGTACTTTAAAAGAGATGATCAAAGCTGTGGAAAAAAATTTATATGTTCTTTGTGGAACTGAAGTTTTTTTAGAAAAATTAGAAGATTTTAATACATATAAAATAAGTGAGTTTTTAAAAAATATTAAGAATAATTTTGATTTTGTAATAATAGATATATCTTCACAAATTAATTTAAAATATGTTAAAACAATTTTTCAAAAAGCAGATAAAATTGTGTTTTTATTAGAACCGAATTTTCTAGAATTAAAAAAGGCAAAGGACAGACTAGAAGTATATTTTAATGACTGGAGTATTAGTAATAAAAAAGTGAAATTATTATTAAATAAAGCAAATAAATATAAAATTTCGGATGATATTATACATGAAATATTTTCTAAAATAGAATTAATAGGAAGTATAAAATATAACGAAAATTATAGTTTATTTATAAACAAAAATTTTAATAATTTTGTTTATGAAAAAGAGTATAGAAATATATATGAAAATATACTTAGTTAAAAATAAAGATATTATTATATTTAATTTAAAATAATGAAAGGGTGAAAAAAGTGGAATTAGAAAATAATGTAGAATTAAAAAGTTTTGGTGATAAATTATTAGAAGCACAGCAGAATTTTTTACAAACTAGTATAGGAAAAACAATAAATTCGGCAATAGATATTGGATTAAAAGCAGTGCTTCCGGATTTAATAGAAGACCAAATAATTGATGTAAAAAATGCAATATTAGAAAATGGATTTTCAGAAGGAATAAAAGAAATAATTAATTCTAGTATAAATACAGGGAAAAGTATTATGGGTATAATAACAGGAAACTTTGAAAATGTTTCTCAAATACAGCTTGCCGTTAAGAAAGGAGGAATATTAGATAAAGTATCTGAGTTGTTGGATTATAGTATAAATTTTGCAAATAATAAAAATTTAATAGATAAATCTATATCAAATCTATTAAAAAACGGCAAAAATTCAATAATAAATTCGATAAGTAATAGTATAGAGGAAACTTTGACAAAACAAATAAAAGCTGTAGAAAATTTAGAAAAATATTGTGAAAATTGGAATATAGCATATAGCGTGCAAGATATATCGGGAATGGAAAAAGCATATAAAAATATTAAAAATAATTTGAATAAAGTTGTTCCTTTAGAAACAATGATAAATAAAGCAAGAACAATAGAAAATATTCAAAATTTAATAAAAAATAATGGCAATAAATTTGATATAAGTAATCTTGAAAAGGAGCTAGCCCAGAAGATTTAACAATTATAAAAATTATAAAAAACAATAAAAACTAAAATAAATCTTATAATATTTTATTAATTATAAAATAAACTGTGAATTATAATAAAACCGTAAGAATAAAGCATTTTTTTTGGCTTTTTTTCTTGATTTTTTTATTATATTTTTATATAATGCAAAAGAAAAGAAATATAAGAAAAGAGGGTAATAAATGGAAAGGCAAGATGGAAAAATAATCGAAAGAAATATTGAAAAAGAAATGAAAGATGCATATATTGATTATGCAATGAGCGTTATAGTTTCACGTGCTTTGCCAGATGTTAGAGATGGATTAAAACCAGTACATAGAAGAATATTATATTCTATGCATGAAGATGGAATAACATCAGATAAGCCATATAGAAAATGTGCTAATACAGTTGGATCTGTTTTAGGAAGATACCATCCACATGGTGATTCATCTGTATATGATGCAATGGTAAGACTAGCTCAAGATTTTTCTATGAGATATATGTTAATTGATGGGCATGGTAACTTTGGATCAATAGATGGTGATGGAGCTGCAGCAATGAGGTACACAGAGTCTAGAATGGCAAAAATAGCAGAGCAAATGTTAGTAGATATAGAGAAAAACACTGTAGATTTTATGCCAAACTATGATGATAGATTACAAGAACCAACAGTACTTCCATCTAAAATACCTGCACTATTAATAAATGGATCATCAGGTATTGCAGTTGGTATGGCAACAAATATACCACCACATAATTTAACAGAAGTAATAGATGGTACAATAAAGGTAATTGATAATGATAATGTTACAAATGAAGAATTAATGGAAGTAATAAAAGGACCAGATTTTCCAACAGGAGCTATGATATTAGGAAAAGAAGGAATAAGACAAGCATATACCACAGGTAGAGGAAAAATAATAGTAAGAGCAGAAACAGAAATAGAAGAAATGTCTGGAAATAGACAAAGAATTATTGTTTCATCACTTCCATATCAAGTAAATAAAGCTAATTTAATTATAAAAATCGATGAGTTAGTAAAAGAAAAGAAAATTGAAGGTATTTCTGAAGTTAGAGATGAATCAGACAGGAAAGAAAGAGTAAGAATAGTAATTGAATTAAAAAGAGATGCAAGACCTCAAGTAATTTTGAATCAATTATTTAAACACACACAAATGCAAGATACTTTTGGAGTTATAATGCTTGCATTAGTGGATGGACAACCTAAAATATTAACTCTAAGAGAATGCTTAGATGAATATATTAAACATAGAAGAGAAGTTGTATTAAGAAGAACAAAGTTTGATTTAGATAAAGCAGAAGCAAGAGCTCATATATTAGAAGGTTTAATAATTGCTATTGATAACATAGATGAAGTAATTAAAATAATACGTGAATCTTATGATGATGCAAAAGAAAGATTGATGGAAAGATTTAAATTAACAGATATACAATCACAAGCTATATTAGATATGCAATTAAAAAGACTATCTGGTTTACAAAGAGAAAAACTAGAAGAAGAATATGCAGAATTAATGAAATTAATAGCATATTATAAAGAAATATTATCAAGTGAAACACTAGTATTCGATATTATAAAAACTGAACTTATGGAAATAAGAGATAAATTTGGTGATGAAAGATTAACAAAAATTGCTCCAGCAGAAGGAGAATTTGAAGAAGAAGATTTAATAAAAGAAGAACAAACAGTAATAGCATTAACTCGTTTTGGATATATAAAAAGAATGCCAATAGACACATATAAAAGCCAAAAAAGAGGTGGAAAAGGAATTACTGGCATATCAACAAGAGAAGATGACTTTGTAAAAGAAATTTTCACAGCATCTACACATGATACAATTTTATTCTTTAGTAATAAAGGAAAAATGTATAGATTACGTGGATTTGAAATACCAGAAGCAGGAAGAACAGCAAAAGGTACTGCAATAGTAAACTTACTTAACCTTGAAGGTGGGGAAAAAGTATCAGCAATTATTCCAATTCAAAATTTTGCAGAAGGAAAATACTTATTAATGGCAACAAGATCTGGTTTAATTAAAAAGACAGCTTTAAAAGAATATGATTCAAATAGAAAAAATGGATTAATGGGAATAACATTAAAAGATGATGATGAACTTATAGATGTAAGAATGACAGATGGACAAGATAATGTTGTATTAGTTACAAGAAAAGGTATGAGTATAACATTTGATGAAAAGGATGTTAGACCTGTTGGAAGAACAGCTCAAGGTGTAATTGGAATGAGAGTTAGTGATAGCGATTATGTTATAGGCATGGAACCAATTATAACAGGAAGTAAAGCAACATTACTTGCAATTACTGAAAATGGTTTTGGAAAAAGAACAGAACTTGATGAATACAGAGTTCAAAATAGAGGTGGACATGGAGTTATAACATATAAAATAACACCTAAAACAGGAGAAATTGTAGGAATTAAAATTGTAGATGGAACAGAAGATGTAATGCTTATAACAGATACAGGAACAATTATAAGAATGAATACAGGGGAAATAAGCGTTCTTGGAAGATCTACACAAGGAGTTACTCTAATGAGAACAAATGATGGAAAAGTTGTAAGTATAGAAACAGTTAAAGAAGAAAATGATGAAGAATAATTAAAATTTAGAGTAATAAATATGGAGTGGAATTTTACCACTCCAAATTTTATATGGAGAGAGAATGGATATATTAACATTAAAATCAAAAGAAAAACTAGGTTGTAATAGATGCGAAAAATGCTGTATTTATAGAGGAGATATAAGAATAATTCCAGTTAATGCTTGTAAAATAAGTAAATTTTTAAAAATATCTTTAAAAGATTTCTTGGAAAGATATACAGACAGATTAGAAGATGCCAAATTGGAAATAGTATTAAAAACAACAGGTTCTTTAAAGGAATGTATTTTATACGATAAAAATATAAAAGGTTGTAAAATTCATCCGGTAAAACCAATGCAATGTGTGATGTTTCCATTAGTTCCAGAGAATTTAAAAAGAGATTATTTTTATAATTCTAATCAGTGTGTTTTAGATAATGTAGGCGAAATTACAGTTAATGAATGGGTAAATGGCAACAATAAAATATATAGTAAAAATAAAAGAATATATGTGGAATGGATAAAGTTTATAGAGTGGATACAACCAAAGCTAGAAAATATTTCTGAGGAAAGATTGGAAGAATTATATAAAATTCTTTTTGAAGACTATAATTTGAAAAAATGGAACTTAAAGTCACAGATGAGGAATAATATGTGGAAAGCCACCCAAATAATTAAGGAGGAAAAGATATGAAATTTACAGTATTAACAGAAAATAGAGAATCAAATTGCAATTGTATAAATGAAGATGGTTTATCTATTTATATTGAAGAATGTAATAACAAGATTTTATTAGATAGTGGAATAACAGAAGCTTTTATAAAAAATGCAGAAGTTTTAGGAATAGATTTAAAGGAAATAGATAAAGTTGTTTTAAGCCATGGACATTGGGATCATGGTAATGGACTTAAATATCTTAATTTAAAAAGGCCATTAATATTGCACCCAGATGCATTTACAAAAAGATATAGCTTATTAAGAAATATGGCATTTGGAGGAATTAATCAAACAAAGGAAGAATTAAAAGAAAAGTTTGATTTAATAGAAACCAAGGAGCCTTATCTAATTTTTGAAAATGCATGGTTTTTAGGACAAATAAATAGAAGATTTGAGGTACAAAAAGAGAATGCACATACAGTATTAGAGAATAATGAAAAAGATTATTTATATGATGATACTGGAGTTGTTGTTAAAACAGAAAAAGGTATTATTGTATTTTCTTCTTGTTCTCATTCTGGGATAGATAATATAATAGAACAAGCAAAAGAAGTTGCAGAAGAAGATAGAGTTTTTGCTGTTGTAGGTGGATTTCATTTGAAAAAGATAAATTCATATACTCAAAAGGTAATACAATATTTTAAAGATAATAATATAAAAGAAGCTTATATGGGACATTGTACTTCTGATGAAGTAATAGAAGAATTTAAAAATAAGCTAAATGGTATTACTAAAGTAGTAACTTTATATGCGGGAGCAAAATTTGAAATATAAAATTCAATATATTATAGAAGGAATAAAATGAAGCGATTATTAAGAGTAGGTTTGGATATATTAGTAACATCAATAGTTCCAATAATATCATGGTTTCTATTAGGAATAATATTAGATAAAAATTTAATCAATATATTTTCATTAACATATCCATTGCAATGTTTAATGGGAATGATTGTATCAATATTTGGTACAGGTGCAAATATTAGTATCTATAAAGATGAAAATGAAAATGCTGCAAACAATGGGATTTTTTGTGGAACTATTTTTAGTATATTAATTTTTGTACTTATAGGTTTAAATATTGATAAATATATAAGTTTTATGAATATGAATATTGAAACATATAAAATTTTTGGAGTATATTCAGTTTTTCAAATTTTTTATCAAACAATTTTACAACTAATATTAACTAAGTTTTATTATAAAGAAGAAAATAAGAAAGCAAACAAAATTGCAATATTATTTAATGTAATTAATTTTACAATTTTAATTGGTACAGCACTTATTACAAGAAATCAATTTATAACTGCATTAATAACCATAATTATAATAGTTATTATGGACATTATATTATTTATAAGAAATATTGGAAAAGTTGATTTTAAACTTAATTTAAAAAAATGTTTTAAATATAATTCAGTATCATTTAGTGTATGTTTTATGTTTTTTTTGATATATTTATTTGGATTTAGTAATTCTTTTAAATATGGAGAAAAATATATGATGGCAATTACATTTGCTACTTTGGTTACTGATATGCAATGGGATATTACAGATGCTGTTAAAACTGTTGCAAAAGTAGATATAGCCAAGAAAAAATTCGATTATAATGAACATTTAAAAAATGCAATAAAATTATATTCTTTAATTATTTTATCTGTATTGATAATGTCATTTGTGGCATATCCAGTTTATAAGCCAGATATAAATATTGTAAGTATATTTATATTTTTACATATAATAGATTTTATGTTAGGACCATTTATAGAAATAAAAATATGTTTTTTACAATTAGAAGATTCAGCATTAAAGATGACATCAAATATGATAATTGCTTTTATAATTAGAACATTGGTATCAATTACACCAACTCCTTTTTGTACAATAATGGGACAAATGTGTTCAACTATATATGAGTTAATTTGTACAAAAATAAATTATAGAAAGTATGAGTGCAAAAAATATAAAAAAATAAAATTATTTAAATAAAAACGGCGGGCCTAAGGTTTTCTTTAAATTACATTTGTTAGAAAACCTTAGGCTCGCTATTTTAGTGAACATTTATATAATTTTAAGTAATTTCCTTTTTATTCTTTTTAAAACGTAAGTCATCACCAAAAAATCTTAAAAATCTATAATTTCCAGCTAAACGAGAACCTATTCTTGTAGTATATGTTTTAAAAAGTTCATCAACATTTAAGTTAGTTGAGATAATAGTTTTTGTTATTTTGTGATTTTGATTAAGTAATCGAGTGTTTATAATAGTAAATAATTCTGTAATTTTAGTATCTGTAATTTTTTCAGTACCTAAATCATCAATTATAAGTAAATCTACATTTAATATATTTTCATATAAGTCAAATTTAGAATTTTCCTTTCCAAATTTGGCTCCATTTATTTCATCAAACATAACTGGTGCGGTTTGATAAAGTACAGTTTTTCCAAGTTTTAAAATTTCGTTTGCAATGCAGTTGGTTAAGAATGTTTTGCCTACTCCAGTACTTCCAGTAAATATAAGATTTTTTTCGGTTTGACTATCAAAATTATCGATGAATGTTTTTACTTTTTCTTTAATTATTTGTATATTTTCACGTGGAGATAAATCTGATTTATATTTTTCTTTATCGGGTTTGTCTGAAAATGTACGAATGTTAAAATTTGAAAAGTTTTCTCTTTCTAAATTTCCCATATTAGATTTATTATATGCTATATCAAATATTCTTTGTTTTAAACAAGAACACATTGTAGTAGTATTTTCTTTAGTTATATATCCAGTATCTTTACACAATTTGCAGTCAAAATGTGGATTAAGATAGGAATTATCTTTTGATAGCTTTTTTATGAATTCGTTTTTTTCCTTTATTAAAGAATTATTTTGTTTTTTCAAAGTAGATAATAATTTATCTTTTTCTTTTGGATTGGCTAATAAAATAGCTTTTGATGTCTGAATAGAATTTTTGGAAAGTTCTTCTTCTATTTCTAAAAGTCTAGGATTAACTTTCATTAAATCCTTTTTTCTATTTTCTGCTTCTAATATATATTTAATTCTTTTTTCTTCATATTCATGTAATATTTGTTTTAATAAAGAGTTGTCCATTTTTTGTATCCTTTAAATATATTTAGGTTTAATTTTACCTATTTGTGAGTAATTTAATTATCGTATAAAGCTTCTAAATTATCAAATGTACTTTGTGTATATTCAAATGCAACTTTTTCTATTTGCTTTGTTTTTTTATTTTTATCTTTTATAGAATCTAAATATGTATTTACTTCTGATGTAGTATGGAAATCCTTTTTGTGCCAATCTGTTAATAGTGTATCTATATACTCAAATCTAACATTATTATTAGAAGCTGCTTTTTTTAGAGCTATTTCAATAATTTCCATATTGTAACCATAATTCTCAGTCCATTTAACAACATTTTCTTCTTCATATGTTGTTAAACTTCTATATAAATTTAACTTTTTAGAAATTTCTTTGTTTAAACTACTTCTTTTTTCTTGTTGTTCAAAATAATTTTCCAAATCATTAAAAGTTTTTATATTATTTTTACTCCAAGCATCTGCTGTGGCTTGAACATAATTTCTATGTAAAGCTCTTTTATCATAAGCATAACTAAATAGAGCAAGCATAACTTGTTCATCGAATCCATATTTATTGAACCATAAATCAATATCATTATACCAAGATGGTGACATGACTCCTTGAAAAAATTGTGAATTAATGTTTTCAATAGCTTTTGCTCGATATTGGTTTTGAGAACTTTTAATAGCATCTTCAGGAGAAGATGTTACTTTAGGACTGTATAATTTTGCAAATTCTATTTCTTGAATATCAGCTAGAATATAGCCATCTGTTTTCTTTACTAAAATACCTTTTTCTTCCCAATATTTTATTGCATCTTGCACTGTTGGGAAGTCTAAAGATAACGTTTTTGATAGATCATTTATTTTTATGTCTTTATTATATTTTGATAAAAATAACATATAGAAGTATACCTTAATAAAATCACCAGATGCTTCTGGTAAATATTCGGTAAAAAATATGTCTGGTATATC
>CANEMG010000014.1 GCA_947428535.1 uncultured Clostridium sp.
AATAAATAATTTAACAGTTTATTATAAACTTATTTTCTATCTACAGATATATATTACACTAAACTCCTTCTAAATGCAATGTTTAAAATAAATAATTCATTTCTTCTAGTATTTTCTTATTTATTATAGTATAATTTTTTTAATTTATATAAGGAGATTAATTTTAAATGGAAGAAAAATATTTAGAATTTGCAAAAGAAATAGCTTATGAAGCTGGAAAAATAATGCTAAAATATTTTAAAGATGATAATGGTGCTACCTATAAATTCGATAAAACAATTGTTACTAAAGCAGATACTGAAATAAACACATATTTGATCAGAAAAGTAAAAGAAACATATCCTACTCATTCAGTTGATGGTGAAGAAGAACAGTTTGGAAAAAGTAGTTATGTTTGGGTATGTGATCCAATTGATGGAACAGCAATGTATGCAAGGCATTTACCTGTTTCAGTATTTTCTCTTGCTCTAGTTATTGATGGTGTACCTACAATTGGAGTTATATACGACCCATTTACAGATAACTTATATTCTGCAAGAAAAAATAATGGTGCTTACAAAAATACTAAAAAAATTCATGTAAACAACTTTGAATTAAATGATATGAGAAGTGTTGCTCATTATGATATGTGGCCAAAATCTGATTATAATATATATGAAGCAATAAATGAACTTGGAAAGAAAACTTATTTTGTAAGTATTGGTAGTATAATAAAGGCTTGTACTTGTATTGCTAGTGGTGATTTTACTTTAGCAATTTTTCCTGGGACAAAACATAAAAATTGTGATGTTGCTGCTGCTAAAATAATTGTTGAAGAAGCTGGTGGTAAAGTTACAAACTTTTTTGGAAATGAACAAAGATATGATGAAAGTATAAATGGTGCAGTAATTAGTAATGGTGTAGTTCATCAAGAAGTATTAGATACTTTAAAAAAATATTTATAGTTTTAACATAATAATCCTTCAAATTATATTTATATATAAGCTAAATTTATTATACTATATCAAAATCTAATATCAATGGTAAATGGTCAGATATATTATTATTAATAACTTTAAAATCATTAACTTTTACTTTATCGTTTACAAAAATATAATCACATACATGGTTGCCTTTATCTAACCCATCATCAAAAGTTGGTCTAGTAGATTTTATATTATACTCTTTAATCAGATTTATCATTTTTTCATCTATCATTTTTATACTTTCTGTATTAGGTAATAAATTAAAATCTCCCAGTACTATACAAGGAATATCATTTCTTATTTTAGATAAAATAAAATCTGATTGCATAATTGTTCTATTGTCTCCAATTTTATCTTTATTCCATAATGCATGAACATTTATTATTTGAATATTTTTTCCGTTAATATTTATTATCGCATTTTGAACTGATCTGCACCACTCTTTTTCTCTAAAATAAGTAGCATCAAACCCTTCCTTATAATCATTATAATAAAATTGATTATAATGTTCTTTTATTTCATATTTTGATAATAATAAAGCTCCTTGCTCTGCCTTTCCACCAAAATCTCTTGTTTTAATTCCATGTTTTACTATACCATCTGCAATAAATAATGGAGCAAATTCATTAAAAGGATATTCTTTTAGTTTTATAAGTTCATTTTTAGATTTATACATATCAAAAACGTTTTCTTCTATTCCGTTCATTGCTTCTTGAAAAGTACATATATCTGTCTTTTGTTCTTCTACAAATCTAATAACTTCACTTGTATTATCTATTTTTATACAAATATTCCAATTTAATAATTTCATACATAATCTCCTTTTGTTATAAATTGTGTACAAATTTGGCAAAAGCTTTATACTATAAAAAATTCCTGAATACTTTCCTATAGTATAACATAAAAAGAACCTAAATTGTTAATTTTTTACAATTTAAGTTCTTTTATTTTAATCAAAATTTGGAATAGTCACTTCATCTTCGATTGGAGAATAATTTGTTGTTATTTGAATATAAAGTTGTTCCCTACTATTTTTTATATCATCTTTATAATTATCAAAATGTAGAAACAAATGATCTTTTCCAGTAAAAATTGTCCATATACTATCCTTACTATCTCCTCTACCCATAGCTTCATTTACCCAACTGTACATAACCATATTTTCATCATTAGTTGTCTTAAAAAACTTATTATTAAAATCAAAAGCTAATTCTTTTTCGGAATAAAGAACATATTCACAAATAAAACTGTAATAATCATTTATTGACTGAGTAGCCTTTTTTATTGGAGAAATAAATTCATAATCTTCAATAACTTCTTTATCAAATGTTTTTAAATTGATTTTAGTTACATCTGCATAATGGTCCATTCCGATTTCTTTATTTAAATCAATATAAATTTCTTCAACTGCATTTTGATGTAATTCATCATTATAAACTGTAATTTTTACTAATCTTTTACCATCTTCTGATACATAATACAAACACTCTCTACGAATTTCTTCTGAAGCATTTATATCCACTTTAATAGTATCTTCAACCACTAATCCACTTCTACTTTCTCCCACACTTTGATATACACTTTTATATTCTTCAGCCATTTCATTTATTATTCTTTTTCTTCTTTCTATATTTAAAACAAATAAAATAGCTATAAGTATTATCAGTACTAATAATATTATTAATAGTTTTTTTCCTATTTTCTTTATTTTTTTAAATTTATTTACTTTTCGATGTTGTTCTTCATCTATTTCTACACTATCTTTTACTAACTCATCAACAGTAACATTATAAATTTCTGAAAGTTTTATTAGTTTATTTAATTCAGGAATAGCTCTTCCACTTTCCCATTTAGAAATTGTCTGCCTAGAAACTTCCATCTTTTCTGCTAATTCTTCTTGACTCCAATTTTTATTTTTTCTATATTGATATAATTTTTCATTTAATTCCATATTAATCTCCTCCTTTGTACTTATACTATAAATTTATTATATAACTAATTGTAAAAATATTCTATCAATCTTGGTTTGAAATTTGTAAACCATTAGTTGCAATTGTTATTCTAAGCTTAATTTTTAATAAAACTATATTAATTTCATAACCTTTATAGTATAATGTATTTAATTTTTAATATAAAGGAGATCAAAATGAAAAAAGCATATTGTGGGCTTCCAGATTTTAATGATGAAGCAAAACAAATTATAGAAAATGCTGAAATAAAATTAACAATAGATACTGGAGAAAGACCTACTGGAGATAAATTAATTAATATATTACAAGAATATGATATCTTAATTATTGGAGTATTTTCAAAATTAACTGCTGATATGATAAAATATATAAAAACTCCAAAAATTATAGCTAGCTTTTCTGTAGGATTAGATCATATTGATAAAAGCTTTTTTGAATCACCATTAGTCACAATAGTTAATATTAAAACTGCAAACGCATTATCAGTTGCTGAGCATGTTTTTTCTTTAATTTTATCTTTAAACAAAAGAGTTTTCGAATCAAATCAATTAGTTTTAGATAAACGTGGCCACAGAAAAAATGTTCATGAAAGACCTGAAGATATATTTGGAAAAACATTAGGACTTATTGGTTGTGGAAATATAACAGCTGAAATTATAAATTTTGCTAATGTATTTAAAATGAAAATAAAATGTTATACAAAAAATCCTGATAAACATAAAGATATGGCAAACAAAGGAGTTACTTTTGTATCACTAAATGAAGTTTTACAAGAAAGCGATATAGTAAATGTAAGTATTCCTTTAACTTCTGAAACTCGTAATCTAATTTCAAAAGATAAAATTTCATTATTAAAACCTACTGCAACTTTTATAAATACTTCTAGGGCAGAAATAGTAGATACAGAAGCTCTAATAGCTTATGCTGATTTATATGATACATTTTATGTTGGATTAGATATTGATTTAGATAATTATGAAGAATTATTTAGTAAATATAGAAATAATGTAATAGTTACTCCACATACAGCTGGAATATCTAAACAAGCTATTTACAGAATGGATTTAGAAATTGCTAATAATGTAATTTCTGCATTAAATAATATTTAAAAAAATAAGTTCACTTCATTTTAAGAAGTGAGCCTTTTTTTAATTTTAAATACATTTTATATTTCTATTAAATTCTTTTTTATACCAATTATTTAATTCTCTCCTATTTTTAAATATCAATATTTTATTTTTATCTATGCAATTTATATTTTCTATTATTTTATTTCTTTTGTTCTTTCTCCATTTTAATGTATATATAAAGAATTCCAAAGTCATTTGCTCTTTGCAACCTGGAATCTCTTGCTTCTCTTTTCCATGATTTTTTATATATCTGCCTAGTACACCTCTAATTTGAGCTAATGAAGAATAATCTAAAAATATAATTAAATCCGCTCTTTCTCCCCTTTGTTTTAATGTTGAAGAATAAGTTCCATCTATTACCCATTTATCTTCACTTACTTTTTCTAATATCATTCTATCACGCTCTTCTTTATCTCTTATTTCCCAATTTTCTAAATGATGCATTCCATCTATATGATACACTGGAATATTTAATTCTTCTCCTAAGCTATTGGCTAATGTTGTTTTTCCTGTCCCACATCCTCCAATTATACTTATTCTTTGTACCATTTCATTCTCCTAAAATTAATTTTTATTATACCACTGATCAAAAATCAATTTATCTCTCAAAGCAATTGATTTTTTTGTAATTGCAGGTCTATAAAATTCTCCTTCTATTCCTTTAGCTTCTAGTAAAGCATCGTTCATTAATTTTACCACTTCAGTTGGTGAGTAAAAATCTAATTTAAATCCTTCCTTCTCATCTTTATTATCAGGTAAAGGTTCTGCTACTAGATTTGCTTTTGATATATAATACACCTGTGTAAAAACTATTTCAGCAACAGGATCACTTGGTCTAATTTCTAATGTTTCTCCAATATTATAAAAGTCAGAAATATCTCCAAGATAACCTGTCATTTGTAATAAGATTTCTCTTACTTGATGTAATATATTTCTAGTAGGTTCTATTGTTCTAGCTGGCAATTTACATTCTTTTGTTTCTGAGTATATTTCAGTCGCAACCTTACCATCTTCTCTAGTAAATATAATGCAGGCTCTATACCTTATTTTGGGAGATTTAGATATTTTATTAACATCTATTAAATCATCTATTTTTAAATTTGGAAAAAGTAATGATATTATATTAGGAGTTATTATCTGAAAAAACTGTTTTTTATCACTTGTGCTAATATCGTTTTCTTTTATGTTAAAAACAAAATCATTTTCATTTATATTTTGATATGTAATTACTTCACTATTTTTAGGCAAATATGTCGCCAATTCCTCTGGATATAATGAATTTTTGCTTAAAAGCATTTCAAATATTTTAGAAACACCTCCGTGTGAAACAATTAGAACTGTTTTATCTTTGTATGCTCTTAGCAATTTTTCAAAAACAAAGTGTATAATTGGCCATGCGAACTCAAAAAAATTATTTATATTTAAAGGATTACTATAATCCCAAAGAATATTATAATTAAAAAGTTCTTTATTACGTCCTTCATATAACGCATAATTTCGCTCTGCTAAAGAATCTTCTATTATTACTGGTATTTTATTTGTACGTGAATTATTAATTATTTCCATAGTCTCTTTTGCTCTATTTAATGGTGAGCAAAATGCTACATCTATTTTAGAATTTTGTAATTTTTCAGCCATTATTTTTGCATGCTCTATTCCTTCTTCACTAAGTGGTATATCAACACTGCCTTGCATCTTTTTTTGATTATTCCAATCTGTTTTTCCATGTCTAACAAATAAAATTTCCATCTCCTTATCTCCTTAACCAAATTCTACTATCAATGAATTTTATTATATCATAACTTTTTTGTTTTTTCATTATTTATATTGGTAAAGTTAAATAAACTTTTTTATCATTAAAAACGATTGACAATTTTTGAATAATGAAAAAATCAACCTTTACAGTTGATTTCTCTATACTTTTATCTGATTCAATGATTTCGCTTAATGGAGCGGGTAGCGAGAATCGAACTCGCGCTATCAGGTCGGAAGCATGACATTCTACCACTAAATTATACCCGCATCAATAATATATATTATACACAATGTTTCTATATATTGCAAGAAATAAAAGCACTTTAAAGCATAACTAAAAAAGCCATCATACTAGACCATTTTCTAATACAATGACAATTTATGGAGCAGGTAGCGGGAATCGAACCCGCATAGCCAGCTTGGAAGGCTGGAATTCTACCATTGAACTACACCTGCATATTTAGTTTGCCAGAAGGAAATTGTGGAGCAGGTAGCGGGAATCGAACCCGCATAGCCAGCTTGGAAGGCTGGAATTCTACCATTGAACTACACCTGCATTATTTCCTTCTGACAAGTATAAATTATAAATTATTTAATCTTATTTGTCAAGTGATAAAAGCAATTTTTTAGTATTTTTTACAATAATTTTTGTTTTATACATTTACTTTACTATCATTTACAAATTCTATATAAATAATAAAATTATTCTTCATCTTTTTTATCTTCTTTTTCTGATTCCTCAGTTTTTGTTTCTTCAGCTTTTTCTTCTACTTTTACTGGTTCTTCATTTTTAGCTTCTTCAGCTTTTTCTTCAACTTTAGCTGGTTCTTCTGCTTTAACTTCTTCTACTTTTGCAGCTTCAATTTTTGCATCAGCTTCTACTGCTTCTTGAACTGATTCTTCAGTAACAATTTCTTCTTCTACAGATTCTCCTGGTACAACTTCTTCTTTAATAATAATTTCTCTATTTTCAATTCTTGCACCAATTTTTTCTTTAGTTTTAGCAGCTTTACCAACTCTGTCTCTTAAATAATATAATTTTGCTCTTCTTGCTTTACCTACTCTAACTAATTCTACTTTTTCAATCATTGGAGAATGTACTAAGAATGTTTTTTCAACACCAACACCATAAGAAATTCTTCTTACTGTAAATGTTGCATTTACTCCTCCACCTTGTTTCTTTATTATAATTCCTTCGAAAACTTGGATTCTTTCTTTGTTTCCTTCTTTTATTCTTACGTGAACTCTTACTGTATTACCAATTTTTAATTCTGGTATTTTATTTTTTAATTGTTCATGTTCAATAGATTTTAAAATATCCATTTTCTTTCCTCCTTCTTTAAATAATGGATAGGATCTTTTAATCCTTACTATTTTTTAATTCTTTTATATAATTTCTTTCTTCATCAGTTAAGTTAACTTTTTCTAAAAGCTCTGGTCTTTTTATGTAAGTTGTTTTTATAGCTTCTTTTCTTCTCCATTTATCTATATTTTCGTGATGTCCAGATTGTAGAACTTCTGGAACTTTCATTCCTTCAAATTCTTCTGGTCTAGTATATTGTGGATACTCAAGAAGTCCATTTGAAAAACTTTCTTCTTCAGTAGAGTTTTGTGTTAAAACTCCATCAATATATCTTGAAACACTATCTATCAATACCATTGCTGGTATTTCTCCACCTGTTAGTACATAATCTCCTATTGATATTTCTTCATCAACAATTTTATCAAGTACTCTTTGGTCAATTCCTTCATAGTGTCCACATAATAATATTAAATGTTCTTCTGATTTAGCTAATTTTTCAACTTTATTTTGACAAAGTGTTTTACCTTGCGGAGTTAAATATATAACTTTAGATTTTTCTGATTTAACTGAATTGTAAGCATCATATACAACATCAGGTTTTATAAGCATTCCTGCTCCACCACCATATACTGTATCATCTACTTTTTTGTGCTTGTCTTTTGAAAAATCTCTAATATTTATTAAATTTACTTCTATTAAACCTTGTTTCTCTGCTCTACCAATAACACTTTGTTTTATTGGTTCAAACATTTCTGGAAATAAAGTTAATACATCAAATTTCATATTAAAGTCCCTCTATAAGATTTACTATTATTTTATTAGATTCTAAATCTATTTTTTTAATAACTTCATCTATTCCAGGTAAAAGTTTTTGCTTTCCTAATTCATCTTTTACTACATAAACATCATTACTGCCTGTAGAAAAAATATCATCAACTTTTCCTAAATATTCATTAGCTTCTGTATAAACATCAAGTCCTATTAAATCTGCTATATAATATACTCCTTCTGGAAGTTTCCCAAAAATTTCTCTATCTACTACAATATAAGAATTTCTAAGTTTCTCAGCTTCTTCAATCGTATCTATATTTTTAAATTTTATTATTACTTGGTTTTTATTATAGCTAACTTTTTCTATTTCATATTCTGTTAAATTTGATTTTTGCTTTATAAAAACTTTTGGTATTCTTTCAAATTTAGTATTATCATCTGTAAAAGAATTTACTTTTACTTCACCTTTTAGTCCTTTAACATTTACTATTTGACCTAATTCTAAATATTTATTCATATTTAACACCTAATCAAGAAACTCAACATTAACTTTTTTGTTTTCTTTAACAGCAATAGCTTTTATTATTGATCTTATTGCTTTTGCCATTTTTCCTTGTTTCCCTATTACTTTTCCCATATCGCTTTTAGCAACTTTTACTTCATAACAAATAAATTTTTCTTCTGATTTTTCTGTAATAGATACTTCTTCTTGATTATCTACCAAGTTTTTAATTATTACTTCAAGTATGTCTTTCATAATTGCTACCTTCTTTCGATATGATTATTTAGATGCTTTTTCTATTAAAGCTTTAACTGTATCTGTTGGTTTTGCACCGTTTTTAATCCATTTTTCTACTTTTTCAATATCTAATGATATTGTAGCTGGATCTGTCATAGGATCGTATGTTCCTATTTTTTCAACGATTTTACCATCTCTTGGAGATCTAGAATCAGCTACTACTACATGGTAGAAAGGAGCTTTTTTCTTTCCAACTCTTTGTAATCTTATTTTTACCATTATAAATTCACCCCCTGAATAATTTTTATTTATATAAAATTATATTTAATTCTTTTTTAAACTTAAATTTTAAGTTTTTTTAGAATTAAAAAATTTAATAACTAATTAAAATTTGAGAAGTCTTTTAAATCATCCATATTCACATTTTTCATTAACTTCTTCATCATTCCTTTATTTGATGTCATATCTTTCATCATTTTTTGTGTTAATTCAAAAGATTTCATAAATTTATTTATTTGCTCAACTGTTGTTCCACTTCCTTTTGCAATTCTTAGTCTTCTACTTCCATTTAATACTTTAGGATTTCTTCTTTCTTCTTTTGTCATTGAACAAATAATCGCTTCTATTCTTACAAATTCTTTTTCATCTACTTGAACATCTTTTAATTTGTTCATTCCTGGTATAAGTTTTAATATTGATGAAAAAGACCCCATTTTTTTCATTTGTCTTAATTGCCCTAAATAATCATCTAAGTCAAAACTTTGTTTTTTTAGCTTCTTTTCTAATTTTGTAGCTTCTTCTAAGTCAAATGTTTCTTCTGCTTTTTCTATAATAGAAAGTACATCTCCCATTCCTAAAATTCTTGATGCCATTCTTTCTGGATGAAATACTTCTATATCACTTAATTTTTCACCTGTTGCAGCAAATTTTATTGGTCTTCCTGTAATCTTTTTTACTGATAATGCTGCTCCACCTCTTGTATCACCATCTAATTTTGTAAGTACTATTCCATCAATTCCAAGCTCTTGATTAAAAGTATCTGCAATATTTACTGCATCTTGACCTGTCATTGAATCTACTACTAATAAAATTTCATGTGGTTTTACATTTATTTTTAAATCTTTCAATTCTTGCATTAATTCTTCATCTATTTGAAGACGTCCTGCTGTATCTATTATAATTACATCATTTAATTTCGAAATCGCAACTGATAATGCTTGTTTTGCTATTAAGCTTACATCTTTTGTCGTTTCATTTGTATAAACAGGAATGTCTAGTTGTTTTCCAACTACTTGTAATTGTTTTATAGCTGCTGGCCTGTAAACATCACAAGCTACTAATAATGGCTTTTTACCTTGTTTTCTAATAATATTCGCTAGTTTTCCTGCTGTTGTTGTTTTACCAGATCCCTGTAGTCCTACTAACATTATTATAGTAGGTGGATTTGGCGTAAAGTTTATTCTACTTTCTTCTCCTCCAAGTAAAGCAATTAATTCATCTTTAACTATTTTTACTACTTGTTGTCCTGGTGTAAGTGACTTTAAAACATCTTGCCCTAAAGATTTTTCTTCTATTACTTTTACAAATTCTTTAACTATTTTATAGTTAACATCTGCCTCAAGTAATGCAAGCTTTACTTCTCTTAAAACCTCTTTTAAATCATCTTCAGTTATTCTAGCTTTTCCTTTTAATTTTCTTGTTATTTCTTGTAGTCTTGCTGATAAGCCATCAAATGCCATCTTATCCTCCTATTTATTTCTATAAAGAATTTAATTGCTTTTTTATTTTTTGAATACTTTTTTCTGTGTTTTCTATTCCACTTTTTTCTATTTTAGAAATTTCATTTTGTATTTCTTTTATTTTTTCTTTTTTTGATTTATCTTTCTTCATCATCTCTAATTTCTCTTCGTATTCAAAAAGATTATTTTCACCTTTTTTTAAATTATCTCTAACAGCTTGCCTTGTTATCTTCTCATTTTCAGCTATTTCTGATAAAGATAAATCATTATTATAGTAGTCTTCTAGAAGTTTTCTTTGCTTTTCTGTTAATAGTTTTCCATATATGTCTAACAGAATACCTATTTGAACATTTTTTTCCATTAATTTTTCACTTCCAACTATATTATTGGTTATTGCTCAAGTACAATCTTTCGCACTCACAATACATATATTAAATTTGTAATGCTAATATACTTTACATTATTTTTTCTAATTTGTCAAGCATTTTAGCCAAAATATATTGATTTTTATGTGATTTACAGTTTTTTTATAATATAACTAACTTACTATTCATAAAACTACAAAATAAACTAATAAATTATAACAAAAAAGACACCTTGTTAAGGTGTCTTTTA
>CANEMG010000015.1 GCA_947428535.1 uncultured Clostridium sp.
GCTTCATTGTTCAATTTTAATTTGTTTTCTAAAGCCATAAGTGTACCTCCATAATGGAAATAAAAATGCTGTAAGGTTTCAAAACTTAAACCTTACAGCTGTGGTAGCGATGGTGGGACTTGAACCTACGACCTGCCGGGTATGAACCGGATGCTCTAGCCAACTGAGCTACATCGCCATAACTTAGCAGATATTATTATAATAATATTATTCCTATTTGTCAAGTAAAAATACAAAATATCAGTAAGTTACCATCAAAATTATTACAATAAACTATGAAATGCAATAAATATATGATATAATATTTGCTAATAAGGAGGAATAGTATGGAATTTTTAGAATTAGCTAGAAATAGATATTCTTGTAGAAGTTTTGATAACAAAACTGTTGAACAAGAGAAGATAGATAAAATATTAGAAGCAGCGAGAATTTCGCCAACAGGTAGAAACTGGCAACCACAAAGAATATTGGTGCTTACAGATAAAGAGCAGCTTGAAAAGTTAAGTGAATGTACACAATATGGATGGAATGCACCTGTAATAATGATTATTTGTTATGATAAAACTGTATCTTGGAAAAGAAAATATGATGGTAGAGAAGGCGGAGAGGTAGATGCAAGTATTATTACAACACATATGATGCTTGAAGCTTTTGACTTAGGACTTGGAACAACTTGGATAGGATCTTTTGATCCAGTTAAAGTTCGTGAAGTTTATAATGTTCCAGAAAATTATGAAATAGTTTCTATATTACCTATTGGATATCCATCAAAAGAAGCGAAGCCAAGTAATTTACACTTAGAAAGAGAACCTATTGAAAAAATAGCTTTTTACAACAAATTTGAATAATAATTTTAAATCTCCTATAATTTTCATTATAGGAGATTTGATTTTTAAGATTCGAAACTAAATAAAATTTTTGAATTTCCAATTTCATCTGATATTGAATAAGTGTTACCATTTGAATTAATTTTATTTCCTGAAGAATAAACAACATGATTACCTTCAAAAGTTATATTTAATCTACTTGTATTAATTATTTTATTTTTACATTCAATATCAATTATCTGAACACAGTTAGTAAGTTCTTGATATTCATAAACTCTAAGGATACCATCAATTCCATTATTGCAATTTTCAATAAACGTATTGAATAATTCTCTATTATTAGATATAACTTGGTTTGCTGAAATAACAAAACAACCATCTGCTATTGCTTGTTCTTGAGAATAATCTTTTGGGATATCTTCTATTTTTATATATTTTGTAGACATATTAGGTACATTTGGATTATTATGAACTATTATATTTGGTCTATTTAAGTCTTTAGAAACTTTAGTAGATATTATTGTGCTACCATCATATGTATCTTTTTTATTTAAATCTATATGAAGAATTTCAGTATCTGCTGAAATATTTGAAATATATAATCCTGTTGTATGATAATTTTCTCCTGCAATTACTACTACAAAAGAGTTTTCAAAATCTTTTTCTGTCATTTCAACTAGTCCAGACCATTTTTTTAGGTCTATTAAATAATTATTATAGGTCTCTATTTTTTTATAATATATACCATCATAATGCTGCATATCCTGAGAATAGTCATAATAATCAGGATTATTTTTGAAATCTGTTTTAGTTTCCTTTTGAATAAAATTATTATAAACTATTATGCTAGCATAAGCTATACTACCAATAAATATAGAGATTATAATAAAGTTTATAAATATTTTGTACATAGAATTATTTTTAGTTATTCTATTTCGCAGTTCTTTTCGTGCTCTATGAATTAACATTTTAATTTGAGATGGCGTTTTATCAAGAATTTTAGATATTTCTTTGTATGTAAAACCGTGAATATCTTTTAAATAAATTACCATTTTATAATCAGATTTTAAAGTATTAATAGTTCTCATTAAACCTTCTTTTTCTTCATTTTCTATTAAAATATTATCTATGTCTGTACTTAAAAGGTTAACATTGTTTTCATCAAATTGGATGTTTTCTTTTCTGTTTTTTAAATAGTTTATTGCTCTACTTTTGGCTATAGTATATAAATAAGTTTTGAAGCTATATTTAAAATCATATTCTTTTTTTGTTTTAAAAATATATAAAAAGGATTCTTGTGCGATATCTTCTGAAGATTCTAAACTGTTTACGTATTTCATAATAAAATATATTAAATTGTTTTCATGTCTTTTTACAATAATATTAAAAGCTTCTTGATTTCCATCTAAAAATTCTTTATATAGTTCTTGATCACTTAAATTTTTTTTCATAATATAATACTCCTTAAACGCTTTCTATTTATATATACAATAAAAAAATAAAAAGGTCACGCTTTTGGAAAAGAATTTAAAATAAAAAAGTAGAAACATAAATGTATTTCTACTTTAAATTAAAATTTATTTTTTATCTTCTTTTGAATCAGAATCTTTTTTCTTTTTTTTATTAATTGGTATAATAACTTTCTTTTTATCATTTTTTTTAGGGCGTAGAGAATTCATACAATCATTGACTTCAGAGATATTTAATACTGATTCATCCCCTATAACTATTTCTATATCATTTTCATTTTTTTGATTTTGATTGGTATTTTTATTTTTCATATTCTCACCTCTTAGTAAATTCAAAATTATTATAGCATATGAATAATACTAAGTCAATTTTATGAAATTACAAAATGTTGAACTGCTTGATTTGAGTGAATTTGAAATTGACAATTAGCTAAATTTGTGTAATAATATATAAATACTGTGAAAGGAGGAGAGTATGGAGTTTAGCAAAGAAGAATCAATAATTGAAGCAATGCTTTTTGCTGCAGGAAGAGAAGTAAGTGTAAAAGAGTTTATGAATGTTCTTGAACTTGGGGCAGAAGATATTGACAAAATTATATTAAAAATGAAATCAGAATATGTTGCTAGGAATAGTGGTATAGAATTAATAAAAGTTGATGATAGCTATCAGCTTTGCACTAAAAAAGAATATTATGAGTATATATATCCATTATTTGATAATAGAGCTAAACCTAATATCTCTAATGCTGCATTGGAAACTTTATCTATAATAGCATACAATCCAAATATAACGAGATCACAAATAGAAGCAATTCGTGGAGTTAGTGCAGATGGAACAGTATATAAATTATTAGAATTTGATTTAATAGAAGAAGCTGGAAAACTTGATGCACCTGGAAGACCAACAATGTATAAAGTAACAAATAAATTTATGAAAATGTTTGGTATTTCAAGTTTAGAAGAGTTGCCAGAACTTCCAAGATATAAACTAGATGAAAATGAACAAATAGTAATTGATGATGTAATGGAGGCTCCAATGCCCGAAAGGGATGGCGAGGATATTGAAAACGGAGAAGAAAATTAATTTATTGGAGGTAAGATTATGGAAAAGAAAGAAGAATTCGTAAAAGAAATTACAAATATAGAGGATGACTTTGCTCAATGGTATACAGATGTAGTAAAAAAAGCAGATTTAGCAGATTATACAGATTTAAAAGGTTTTGTAGCAATAAAACCTTATGGATATGCAATATGGGAAAACATACAAAATTATGCAGATATGAGATTTAAAGAAGTTGGAATAACTAACCTTTATATGCCACTACTTATACCAGAAAGCATGTTACAAAAAGAAAGTGAACATGTTGAAGGATTTGCACCAGAAGTAGCTTGGGTTACAATGGGAGGAGGAGAAGAGTTAGAAGAAAGACTTTGCATAAGACCAACTTCAGAAACAATAATGTCTACAATGTATTCAAAATGGATAAATTCTTGGAGAGATTTACCAATTTTAGGAAATCAATGGTGTAGTGTATTAAGATGGGAAAAAGAAACAAGACCATTTTTACGTTCAAGAGAATTTTTATGGCAAGAAGGTCATACAGTTCATGAATCAGCTAAAGAAGCTGAAGAAAGAACATTAACTATGTTAGATGTATATGCTGATGTTATAGAGAATCTTTTGGCAATACCAGTACTTAAAGGGCAAAAAACTAAAAAAGAACAATTTGCAGGTGCAGATGCTACATATACAGTAGAAACACTTATGCATGATGGAAGAGCACTTCAAGCAGGAACATCACATTATTTTGGACAAAATTTTTCTAAGCCATTTAATATAAAATTTCAAAATAGAGAAGGAAAAGAAGAATATGCATATCAAACTTCTTGGGGAATTACAACAAGATTGATAGGTGCAGTTATTATGGCACACGGAGATAATAGAGGGTTAAAATTACCACCAAGAGTTGCTCCAATTCAAACAGTTATAGTTCCAATTGCACAGCATAAAGATGGAGTTTTAGATAATGCAAATAAATTATTTGAAGAACTAAAAACTGAATATAGAGTTAAATTAGATGATAGAGACAATTGTTCAACAGGTTTCAAATTTAATGATTGGGAAATGAGAGGAGTACCAGTTAGAATAGAATTAGGACCTAAAGATATAGAAAATGGAGAAGCAATTTTAGTAAGACGTGATAATGGAGAAAAAGAAACAGTTAAACTTGAAAATCTAAAAGCAAGATTAGGAGAAGTTCTAGAAGATATTCAAGCAAGTATGTATAAAGCTTGTGAAAAAATAAGAGAAGAAAGAACAACAGTTGCTTATACATTAGATGAAATAGCTAAAAACTTAGATGAAAATCAAGGATATGTTAAAACAATGTGGTGTGGATCTCAAGATTGTGAAGATAAAGTAAAAGAAGTTACAGGAGCACCATCAAGATGTATGCCATTTAAACAGGAACATATTGCAGATGTATGTCCAGTTTGTGGTAAAAAAGTAGATAAAATGATTGTCTGGGGAAGACAATATTAGATTTGCACATAGGAGAAAAAATGGAAATCACAAGATTTAATTTATCAGATTTCAAAAAAATAAGAGGTGAATGGGATATTCCTGGCAACTCTACTTCTGTAAGAGGAGAGTACCTTATACCAGGAATGAATATAACTGGATTTTACAAAATGAATGGTTGTATGGGAATCGATAAACGGAAGTGAAGATCTAAGAGAACATTTAGCTTCAAATATATTATCTGTAATTGGTTTTCCTAGTGCTGATGTTGTTTTAATATGTGATGACAAAGCAGAGTACAGCCATAATTTAGAAGAGCACCATAATGGCTGCCTTTCTATAAATATATTAAAGGAAAATGAGGAATTTGTAGCTTTATATTTGAAAGGAAGTAAAAATGTAAGTGAGTTTATTGAAAACGATTTAGCACAAATTTCTACTTTACCTAATGTTACTCCAGAAGTAATTGAAAAAAGAAGAACTTATTTAGCACAATGGTTATATTGTTCTGCAATATTATCTAATACAGATTTAAAGTATGATAATCGTCAAATTATATATAATAAAAAAACAGGTAACTATAGGAACCCCGAATATTATGATGCAGGATTATCTTTTATATCAGATCATAGACATTTTTTTGATAAAAAAGATTCTAATGAAGTATTAAAAGAACTATATAAAGATTATGCAGTAGAAATTTTTCCACTAGCTCAAGAAACAGAAAAAAAACTTACTCCTGAAAAAGTCAATGAGTTATTGACAGATTCAGTATATGAAGGATTTGGAAATGAAACAAAAAAGCAGATTATAGAAGGTTTAAATAATAGAGTTAGTTTAGTAAAAACATATAATCATAATATTCTTAAATATGGTAATGCAGAACCAGAACAAATTTCTATAAAAGATATAGAGAAAAAGTCTAGAGGAAGCAATATTGCACTAAAAGATAAAGTCGGTAATTTTATTTCTAATTTAAAAAATAGAATTATTGGGAAGGATAATAGATAATATGTTGATCGTGACTGAACTAGATTATAAAAGAGCTTTTAAAGAAGTTCTAACTATATTAAAGTATATTCCTAAAGAAGATTTTGATAAAACTTTAGAAATGAATGAAGATAATTCATTTAATTATAAAATAGACTTTTCTAAAGATTTTGAGGAGCAAGATGTTTCAGATGTTGCTAAAGCGATACTTTCTAATTTTTATAGAGATTACTGGGCAACTGAGGAAGAAAGAAAGCAAATCTTGAAAGATGAAGAAATAGAAAGAAATAAGGATGAAGAAGAAAAAAGAAAAAAATATAATCCGGAGAATATTTTTGATAATCAAAATAAGAGTTTTAATATAGAAAATGAAAATATACAGACAGATTTAATAGTAAAAAAAGAGAATTTTTTTCAAAAAATAATTTCTAAAATAAAATCAATAATAAAAAGATAAATATTAAAAAGAGCAGATTATAAAATATGCTCTTTTTTATATTTTTAATTTTTTAATTTGTTTTATTTCATCATATAATTTACTAATGTGTTGTTTCCTAATTTCATAAGCTTTTTCAAACTCAGATAACATTAAAGGAATCTTTTCAGGGTCTTCATTAGGTTTTAAATAACATTTTATTTCTTCTTTTAAATATTCTCTTTTATCAGGAGTTTTAGCTACAATCATTTTATTATAATATTTTTGTGCATCTTTAATTCTTTTAATTTCTTCTTTTAAAAAGTTAATATAGTCAGTTCTAGCAACAATTTCATATTCAGTATCTTCAATAATAACTTTAAAAAGTACTTTTAAAATTTTCTTATCAATTTTTCCAACATTTGCAGTTTTAAAATTTTTAACTGCATCAGAAGCGTTTTTAACTTCTGGAGGTCTTGCATTACTAATCATAATGTTTAAAGCATCTATAATACCAATATGACTTTTGTATTGTCGTTTAGCTGTGATAGCTTCAAATTCATCTGCTACTCTAATAATTTGAGCTTCATATGGAATTTTATCTCCTGTAATACCATTTGGATATCCAGTACCATTTAATGCTTCATGGTGATAATATGCACCAGCAGCATATGGACGTAATTTTAAATCATTCATACACATTTTATATCCTATTTTAGTATGTGATTTCATTATTGCAAATTCTTCATCTGTTAATTTTCCAGGTTTTTGAAGAACAGAATGTATTATAAAAATTTTTACGATATCGTTAATATATGCACAAGTTGTACAGTAAATAGTAAATCCTTTAGACATACCCAATTTTTCACAAAGCCTACAAGTAATATTAGCAACATTTTCTGAATGACGTCTTGTAAAAGCATCTAGCCCATCTAGCATTTTTAATTGGTAACGTATTTTCTCATCTAAGTTATAAGATTTGATTGATGTACTATTATAAAAGTCAAATGTTTCTTTCATTAAAATCTCCTCATTTGTATATTAAAAATATATACATTTATTTTATATCTTATTAAAATTTTGGTCAAGAGAATTTATTATAAATGCTTGAAAAAAGTAGAAAAATATAATATGATAAATAAGATTAAAGTAAGAGAAATAGAGGAAAAATAAAATGTATCTTAAAAGGTTAGAAATGTATGGATTTAAGTCTTTTGCTGATAAAACAGTTTTAGATTTTATACCAGGAATAACTACAGTAATAGGTCCAAATGGATCAGGAAAAAGTAATATATCAGATTGTATTAGATGGATCTTAGGAGAGCAAAGTTTAAAATCTCTAAGGGGTACGAAATCAGAAGATATTATATTTGCAGGAACACAAAATAGGAAAGCTTTAGGATATGCTGAAGCTTCTTTAGTAATAGATAATTCAGATAGTAAATTACCAATAGAATATAGTGAAGTTGTTGTTACTAGAAGAATATATAGAAGTGGTGAATCTGGATATTTTATAAACAAAACACCATGTAGATTAAAAGATGTTCTAGAATTATTTATGGATACTGGAATTGGAAAAGATGGGTATTCTATTATAGGTCAAGGAAAAATAGATGAAATATTAAGTAATAAATCAGAAGATAGAAGACACATTTTTGAAGAAGCAGCAGGTATTGTAAAATACAGAACTAGAAAAGCAGATTCAGAAAAAAAATTAGAGCAAACAAAATTAAATTTACTTAGAATAAATGATATTATTTCTGAAATCGAAAGTAATATAGAACCTTTAAAAATTCAATCAGAAAAAGCAAAAAAATTTTTAAGTTTGAGAGAGGAACTTAAAAATATTGAAGTAGGATTGTTTTTATATAACATAGAAAATTACAAAGCTCAAACACAAGAAGTATTAGAAAATATTGATATTTTTGAAACTCAAAAAGTAAAAGAAGAAGAGAATTTAAATAACATACAAACAGAAAAAGAAAATATAAAAGTACTTATAGATAAATTAATAGAAGAAATAGAAAGAACTCAAAACTTGAATTTTGAAGGAAATCAAAAGAAAGAACAATATAATAGCGAAATAGGAATTACTCAGGAAAGAATATCAAATAACAAAGAAAATTATGAAAGATATGAAAAAGAATTAGAAGAACTAGAAAATCGTAACAAAGAATTAGAAGAAGAGAAAAAACAAAAAGAAGAAAAGAAAAATAATTTATTTACAAATAAAGAAAAGTTTGAAACAGAGCTTAAAGAAAAAGAAGCGGAATTAGAAAAATACTCTAAAACTTTATCAGATAAAGAAATTGAAATAGAGAAAAAGAAACAAATTGTACAAACTAATATAGATAATAAATATGAAATATTAGCAAATTTAAATGCATAAAAAGCTAATTTTGATAATTTAGGAAAAAGAGAAAATTCTTTAAAAAGTGAAATTCAAGAAACAATATCAGAATTAGATAGCTCAAGAGCAACAAAAGAAGAGAATTCAAAAGGTTTTTATGAATTAGAGAAGAAAAGAAATGATGTTGCTAAAAAACTTGAAGCTATGAAAGAAGAAAAAGATAGTAGTTCAGAAAAACTTAAACAATTTGATGAAAAAATAAATACTTATCAATCAGAATATAGAATAAAAGAATCTAAATACAAATTTTTAGTAGAAACAGAAAAAGAAAAAGAAGGATATACGAAGAGTGTAAAACTTTTATTAGATGCTACAGAAAGAAATCCTGGCTTGTCAAGAGGAGTTCATGGGATTTTAGCAAATTTAATTCAAGTAGATAAGAAATACGAAACAGCTATTGAAATGACTTTAGGAGGAACAATTCAAAATATTGTTACAGATTCTGAAGAGGAAGCAAAGAAACTTGTAAATTATTTAAGAGAAAATAAATTAGGACGTGCTTCATTTTTACCTATAACATCTGTTAAAGGTCAAAGAATAGCTGGAGTACATACACGAGGGGTAGATGGAGTAATAGGAATTGCCTCAGATTTAATAAGTTGTGATAAAAAATATGAAGGAATAGTTTTGAATTTATTAGGAAGAACTGTTGTTGTAGAAGATATTGACAATGCAGTTAAACTTGCAAAATTAAATTCTTATAAATTCAAAATTGTAACTTTAAAAGGTGATATTATAAACCCATCAGGAGCAATAAGTGGTGGTTCTGTTGCCAATAAAACGACTAGCATTTTAGGAAGAGGAAAAGAAATAAAATCTCTTGAGTTAGAATTAAGAGAAATAAAAACGAAAATTGAAAAAATTGAAAAAGAAAAAGCAGATTATGAAGCAAGCATTTCAGAAATTTTGAATACATTTGATGTAAAACAAAAAGAAGCACAAGAATTAGAAATTATATATGCTACAGAAAAACAAAAAAATGATAATTTAGATTTAGAAATACTAAAATTAGATAGCAAGCTTGCAAAATTAAGAGATGATTTAGAAAATACTAAAACAGAAAAAGAAGAAAATGTTAGAGGTCAAGAAGAATTAAATAAACAAATTCAAGAAACGGAAAAAGAAAATCAATCTTTAGAAATAGTTATAGAAGAATTTACTAATTTAAATAAAGATAATCAAAAATACATAGATGATTTAAATTTTGATATAACAAATTTAAGAATATCAGTATCTTCATTTGATGAAAGTGAAACATCAATAAATGAGATGGTAGAAAGAATAGATTTAGACATACAAAACAATTCTACAAGTATACAAAATAAAATTGAATTAAGAGAAAATATATTATTAGAGAATACAGAACTTGAAAATAAAATAGCAGATGTGAAACAAAAAATATTAGATTTAGAAAAAGAGATTTTAGGTAGTACAGATAAAGTTGAAAAGCTAAAGAACGAAAGAACAGAAAAAAATGAAAAATTAATTAGCATTGAAAAAAACATTGAAGAACAAAACTTAAAATTAGAAGAAGTAAAAACTCAAATTTCAAAATTAGATTTAAAGAAATCAAAAATCGAGCTTGAACTAAATCAAGTTATAAACAAAATGTGGGAAGAATATGAATTAACACCTAATAATGTCCAAGATGTAGAAAAAATAACAAATCCAGCAGAAGTACAAAAACAAGTAAACACAATTAGAGGTGAAATTAAAAATCTAGGAAGTATAAATGTTGATGCTATAAAAGAATATAAAGAAATAAAAGAAAGATATGATTTTATGAGTGAGCAACGTTTAGATCTTGAAGATTCTAGTAACAAATTAAGAAAAGTTATTAGTGAAATGACAGAAACAATGAAAAAGCAATTTTCTGAACAGTTTAAAATTATAAATAAAAATTTTGGAGAAGTATTTGCAGAGTTGTTTGGCGGAGGAAAAGCAGAATTAATTCTTGCAGATGAGGATAATATATTAGAATGTGGAATCGAAATTGCAGTTCAACCACCTGGAAAAAAATTGCAAAATATGATGTTGTTATCAGGAGGAGAAAGAGCCTTTACGGCTATTGCTTTATTGTTTGCAATATTAAAAATAAACCCAGCACCATTTTGTGTACTTGATGAAATAGAAGCAGCTCTTGATGATGTAAATGTATATAGATTTGCAGAATACTTAAGGA
>CANEMG010000016.1 GCA_947428535.1 uncultured Clostridium sp.
AAAACAATTTCGTAATCTTGAAAATAAATTTTAAATATAATTGCTTAAGCTGGTTCGGTAGTTTGAACCAGCTTAATTATTATATTAGAGTAATTTAGAGAAAAAATGTTGATTTAAAAAGGATTTTATTGTATACTAATAATATTAGTTAACATATTACCAAAAGGAGGTTATTATGGAGAAATTAGCCATATTAGACTGCGGAGGGCAATACACAAAAGTTATAGATAGAAGAGTTAGGGAATTAGGAGTAAAATCAGATATATTTCCTATAAATGTAAAAGCTGAAGATTTAAAAGACTATCAAGCCGTTATATTATCAGGAGGACCTAATAATATAGGAGAAGAGCAAAGATTAGGTTTCGACAAAACAATATTTGAACTTGGAAAACCAGTATTAGGAATTTGTTATGGTATGCAACTTATGTCTGATCATTTTGGAGGAGTTGTAGATAGCAATATAGTTAAAGAATATGGACAAAATGAAGTTAAAATAAACAATAAAGTTCCAATATTTGATGGATTAGGAGAAACACAACAAGTTCTTATGAGTCATGGTGACACAGTAAAAATTGCTCCAAACGGATTTGAAGTAATAGGAAAATCAGGTGATGCAATAGCTGCAATTGGAAATATTCAAGATAAAATGTATGGATTCCAATTTCATCCAGAAGTTGATTTAACAGAAGAAGGAATGAAAATGTTAGAAAACTTCATAAGAAAAGTGGCTAATTATAAAGAAGTATATGCATTAGATGATAGAATTCAAACTTCAATAAAAATGATTAGAGAAAAAGTAAAAGATAATAAAATAATAGTACTTGTAAGTGGTGGAGTTGATTCAGCAGTTACAGCAGCATTACTTGTAAAAGCATTAAATCCAGATAATATTTATGCAATACATATAGACTCAGGTTTCATGAGAAAAAATGAAAGTGATGTTATTTGTGAAAATTTAAAAGAATTAGGATTAAAAAATTTAATAAGAGAAAATGCCAAAGATTATTTCTTCAATACAGTTGTAGAAGTAGAAGGAAAGAAAATAGGACCATTAGTAGATACAGTAGATCCAGAAACAAAAAGGCAAATAATAGGAGAAATATTCATTAAAATAGCAAATAATGTAATAGAAAGATTAGGATTAGATCCTAAAAATACATTTATTGCACAAGGAACTTTAAGACCAGATTTAATAGAAAGTGGAAACCCAGATATAAGTGGATTTGCACATAAAATAAAAACACATCATAATGATGTAGCTATAGTAAGAGAAGCTAGAAAAAAAGGACTTATAGTAGAAACAAATAGTGATTGGCACAAAGATGAAGTAAGAAAAGTTGCTAGAAAGCTAGGATTAGAAGAAAGTATTGCATCAAGACAACCATTCCCAGGTCCAGGACTTGCAATTAGATTACTTTGTCATGATAAAAAAGAAGAAGTAGAAATAGAAGCAGAGGATGTTCAAAAATTAAATGAAATTTTAAAAACTTCAGGAGAAAGAGGATATATAGTTCCAATAAAATCAGTAGGTGTTCAAGGTGATGCTAGAAGTTATAGAAATCTATGTTTAATGGAAGGAAACAATATAGATTTTGACTGGAAACCAGTAACAGCTAAAGCAAAAGAAATAACAGATTCTATTAATACGATAAATAGAGTTGGATACATATTAAATAAAAAAGAAATATTAGAAACAATAAATTGTTATGATATGAGAATATGTGATGAAAGTGTAGATTTACTTCGTGAACTAGATAAAATAGTAACAACAGGTTTAGAAGAAGCAAAAGTAAATCAAACATTTGCTGTATTGTTGCCAATAGGAATTACTAAAAAGTATTCAGTTGCAATTAGAACTTTTGTTACTAATGATTTTATGACAGGAAGACCTGGAGAAATAGGAAAAGAAGTTTCAAAAGAAATGATAAAAAATGTTGTAGATGAAATAAATAATAAATTTGGAGATAAAATTGAATTTGTAATATATGATGTTACAAGTAAACCACCAGCAACTTGTGAGTGGCAATAAAATTTTCAAATAAAAGCATATTAAACATCCTTTTAATAAAAGTTAAGAGGGTGTTTTTTGTTGACAACATTATGTAAATATGATAAAATAGTCAAGTTACGAAATACAAAGGAGGGGTAGAATTGGATAAAGAAGAAAACATATTAGGAAAAGAGAAGATAGGAAAATTGATGCTTAAATTTTCTATTCCAGCTATAATTTCAATGTTGGTTAACTCACTATATAATATAGTTGACCAAATATTTATAGGACATGGTGTAGGTTATTTAGGTAATGGAGCAACAAATGTAGTGTTCCCATTAGTAATATTAGGACTTGCATTTTCACTTATGATTGGAGATGGAACATCAGCATATTTAAGTTTAAAACTAGGAGAAAAAAAGGAAAAAGAAGCAGCTAAAGGTGTTGCAAATGGAGTGATGATATCCACAATAGTATCATTATTTTTAGCAATAAGTACTTTTATATTTTTACCTCAATTATTAAATATTTTTGGATGTACAGATAATTTAAGAGAATATGCCTTAGCATATGGATATATTATAGTTTTAGGATTACCATTTGCTATAATAGGAACAAGTTTAAATGGTATAATAAGAGCAGATGGTTCACCTAAATATGCAATGACTTCTATGGTATCTGGTGCAGTTTTAAATATTATATTAGATCCAATATTTATTTTTGTGTTTAAGATGGGAGTAAAGGGAGCGGCAATTGCTACTGTAATAAGTCAGATATTAACTTTTGTGTTAAATATTTTATATATAAGAAAATTTAAATCAATAAATTTAACTAAAGATATTATAAAATTTGATGTAAAAGTTATTGGTAAATTAGCATCTTTAGGAGTTAGTAGTTTTATAACAGAAATAAGCTTTGTAATTTTAATGTCTGTTCAAAATAATTTATTTGGAAAATATGGAGAAATTTCAAAATATGGATCTGAAATACCAATAACAGTTTTTGGAATTGTTATGAAAATTAGTCAAATTTTAAATAGTATTATAATAGGATTGGCTATAGGTGCACAACCAATTATTGGATATAATTATGGAGCACAAAAATTTGATAGAGTAAAGCAAACTTTAAAAAATGTTTTATTTTCTTCAGTAATGGTAAGTACATTTGCATTAATACTATTCCAAACAATACCAGATAAATTAATTTTAATATTTGGTAGTGGTGATGCAAATTATATGGAATTTGCTTGTTTATCATTTAGAATATATTTATTATTTTCTATTTGCAATGGTGTTCAAATTCCTTCAGGGGTGTTTTTCCAAGCAATTGGAAAAAGTGTTAAAAGTGCAGGAGTTTCTTTATCAAGACAAATATTATTTTTAATTCCAGCATTTATTATATTAGGAAAAGCATTTGGCGTAGTAGGTATGTTATATTCTGGTCCTGTTGCAGATGGATTAGCATTTATAGTTACAAGTACTTTACTTATATTTGAAGTTAAAAATTTAAGTAGAACAAAAATTAAAAGTCAAACTTTAGTAGATGATACTAGCACAGATAATAAATTAGAGAGTAACTTTGTAATTACAGTTTCAAGAGAATTTGGATCTGGTGGTAGATATGTAGGAAGATTGATTGCCGACAAATTAGGAATAAAATTATACGATAAAGACCTTATAATAAAATTAGCAGAAAAAACAGGTTTATCAGAAGAATACATAGAAAATAATGAACAAAAAAGAGATTCATTAGCTCTTTTAAATAATGGTTATTATTCAGGATTAAATAATGCAGATGATTTATTTATAGAAGAATCTGAAATAATAAAAGATATAGCATCAAAAGAATCTTGTGTAATAATTGGTAGATGCTCAGATTTTATATTGAAAGATAATGATAATGTATTAAGAGTATTTATTTCAAGCAGTGTAGAAGATAAAATAAATAGAGCTATTGATATATATGGCTTTGATAAGAAAAATGCTGAAAAAGAGATAAAGAAAATAGACAAATTAAGATCAAATCACTATAAATATTATACAGGAAATGACTGGTCTGATGCTTCAAATTATGATATTTGTATGAATAGTGATTTATATGGTGTTGAAAAAACAGCTGATATAATATGTAATTTAGTGCTAGAGAAAGTAAATAAGAAAAAAAATGAAATAAAATAATATAAATACATAAAATCAACCTATTTCAGTTTATGTTGACTTTTTCAAGACAATGGGTTATAATAAATATGTTGAGATTAACATAATTTAATATTAAAAGTATTAAATTATGTTTTTTTTATATAATAGGAAAGTGATAATATCCTATTATATAAAAGCTTTTTACACAAATTTTGTATAAATTTGGCACATGAAAAAATATTATAATTTGAGGAGGTTAGCATGGAAAACGAAGAAATAATTGAAGAAGTAACAAAATTAATTGAAGAAAAAAGAATAAGTGATTTGCGTAAATATTTAGAAGATATAAACAGTGCTGATTTCCCGAGTATTTTTGAAGAAATAGATGATGAAAAAATAATAATGATATATAGAATTTTATCTAAAGAAAAAGCAGCAGAAGTGTTTGTAGAGTTAGATAGTGATGATCAAGAAAAACTAATTGGTTATTTAACGGATAAAGAAATAAAAAATGTTATGAATGAAATTTATATGGATGATGCTGCAGACTTAATAGAAGAGATGCCATCAAATGTTGTAAAAAGAATACTTGCAAATACAAAGCAGGAAAACAGAAAAATTATAAATGAACTTTTAAAATATCCTGAAGATACAGCTGGAACAATTATGACAACAGAGTTTGTTGATTTAAAAGAAAATATTACAGTAGAAAAAGCTTTTGAAAACATAAAGAAAAGGGGATTAAAAAAAGAAACAGTATATAATTGTTATGTTTTAAGTATAGATAGAAAATTATTAGGTATTATAGACATAAAAGATTTGCTAGTTGCAGATAGAGATAAACTAGTAAAAGATATAATGGAAACAAATGTAATAAAAGTTCAAACTATTGAAGACCAAGAAGAAGTGGCAAAAGTTTTTGAAAAATATGATTGTGTAGCAGTACCAGTAGTAGATAAAGAGGATAGGCTTGTTGGAATTATAACAATAGATGATGCTATTGATGTTATGCAAGAAGAAACTATGGAAGATTTTGAAAAAATGGCTGCTATTACACCAACAGATAATACATATTTTAAAACAAGTGTGTTAACTCATTCTAAAAATAGAATTGTGTGGCTTTTAATACTTATGTTTACATCAATAATTACAGGAACAATAATTGAAAACTTTCAAGCAACAATATCATCATTGCCATTATTAGTAGCATTCATACCATTACTAATGGGAACAGGTGGAAATTGCGGTTCACAAAGTTCTACTCTTATAATAAGAGGTTTAGCAACAGATGAAATTTCTACAAAGGATATATTAAAAGCAATGTGGAAAGAATTTAGAGTAGGGATTTTAGTAGGTTTAGTTTTAGCAATAGCTAATGCAATAAGAATTATTGTGCAATATAATGATGTTAATATTGCTATTGTAGTTGGAGCTACACTTATTTGCACAGTTGTTATTGCTAAACTATTAGGATGTGTATTGCCAATACTTGCTAAAAAATTGAAATTAGATCCGGCAATAATGGCATCACCACTAATTACTACAATTGTAGATACAATATCTGTTCTAGTATTTTTTAATATATCAACTTTTATATTTCATATATAAAAATTATATGTACTCAGTTTAGTTATTAGATTGAGTACATTTTAATATTATTTTAAGAATAATAATCTAGAATATTAATGTGAGGAGATAATATGAGAGTTTTAATAGTAGAAGATGATAAAATACTTGCTAAAACAATAGAGCAGTGCATAAAAAATCAATATGATGTGGACCATGCTTATGATGGTGAAGAAGGAATTTTATATGCTAAGCAAGAAATATATGATGCGATAATATTAGATATAATGATGCCAATTATGAATGGATATGATGTATTAAATAGCTTACGAAATAGCAAAATACATACACCAGTTTTAATATTAACAGCAAAAGACAGTATATCTGATAAAGTAAAAGGATTTAGAAGCGGAGCAGATGATTATTTGGTAAAGCCATTTAACAGGGAAGAATTAGTAGTGAGATTAGAGGCATTAATAAGGCGTTCAAAAGGAAATTATACAGAAAATGTAATAGAATTTAAAACATTAATTTTAGATTTGAATAGCAGAAAAGCTAAAGCAGATGGGAAAGAAGTAGTTTTACAAGGAAAACAATTTGATATGTTGGAGTATTTAATAAATTCCAAGAATACAATAATAACTAAAGAGCAAATATTTGATAAAATATGGGGATTTAATAGTGAAACAACAACAAATGTAATAGAAGTGTATGCAAGTGGTTTAAGAAAGGAATTAAAAAAGATTGGATATGATAGATATTTAAAAACTATTAGAGGTGTAGGATATATCTGGTCTGAATAGTATTAATTATGAAAGAAAAAGAAGAATTAAATTTAAAATTATTTAAACACATAGCTTATAATATATGTATTTTTATGTCTATTTTTATAGTTTTTGGATTACTTGTTTTTTCTATGGTAAGAACTAATATTTATGCTAATGTTGATAAAGAATTGTATGAAGGAAAAAGAAAAATATTAGAATTTGAAGAGTTAGATGTAGACTTTATTTTAAATTCACGAATAATAAAAAGTCAAATAAAAGGACTATTTGAAGAAGAGGGGATAAATGTATATTCTATTACTAAAAAAATAGTTAATCCTAATATAATAGTTGTTGTAAGAGATGAAGAGGGAAAAATTGTTAATAAAGATATAGGAAGATTATCTGAATATGTTGATGAATTAGAATTTGATATAAAAAATATGGATACAATTTATGAGATTAGTATAGATGGAGAATATCCATATAGAGGATTAAATTTTATTGTTGAAGGAAATGAATATACTCCAAATAGATATGTACAATTATTGATAAATATAGATAGTGAAAAAAGCTTAGTTGATGCATACTTTAAAATAATTGCAATGGCAGTTTTAGTAGGATGTTTTTTATCAATTTTTGGAAGTTATATATTATCTAAAAAAACATTAAAACCGCTTAGTGATAATTTAATAAAACAAATGGAATTTGTTCAAAATGTTTCTCATGAACTTAGAACTCCACTTACTATAATTCAAGCTAAACAAGAATTATTACTTCAAGAGCCAAATTCAAAAATTATAGACAAATCTGAAGATATAGTTCTTACATTAAATGAAACCAAAAGATTATCAAAACTTGTAAAAGATTTACTTATATTATCTAGAGCTGATAATAATAAAGTAAGATTGCAAAAAGAAAGTGTAAATATAGATGATTATATAAAAGAAATAATTGTACCATATTCTGAAATTGCAGAAATGGAGCAAAAAGATTGATATAAGTATAGATGCAAGTAAAATATATCAGCTAATGATAATTTTGCTTGATAATGCAATTAAATATACTGAAGAAAATGACAAAATAGAAATAAAAACATACTCTAAAGATAATAAATGTGTAATAGAAGTAAAAGATACAGGAATCGGTATAAGTGATGAAGGATTAAAAAGAATATTTGAAAGATTTTATAGAGAAGATAGAGCTAGAAATAGAGAGACCGGCGGAACTGGACTGGGACTTTCAATAGCAAATGTTATTGTTTCTGAACATAATGGAACAATTAAGGTAAGTCATAATATACCTAAAGGTACTGTTTTTACAATAAGATTACCAAGTTAAAAAAGAACTAATATAAAAATGATAAACATTATAGACATAGTTAAAATAATATTGTAGAATGATTGCCATAGGAAATGATGAAAGCAGATGTGGTTTTGCCACCTAATTTTTACGAAATATCGTAGGAAGGGTGGTGATATTTATGGTTAAAGTTATACTATTTTTTTTAATATTATTAATGTTATCTTTAACATTAAATGTTGCCTTGACCTCAGTTCTGTACAAGAACTGGATTGAGAAGCAACTACATAAATAAAAATCTCACATCTGTAACTTTGGCAAGTCAGATGTGAGTATTCTTAATCTATTTGGCAAAGCCACGTTTGTGGATCTGTCATTTCCTATATTTATTATACTATAATTTAAATAAAAAAGTCAATAATAATAGAAATTACTGATAGTACTGTTTTTACAATAAGATTACCAAGTTAAAAAAGATTTTTTATAATAAGTTTAAAACCTCTCGAAAATGAGTATATTATACTTAAGAAAATTCGGGAGGTTTATATATGGTGTATAAATTCACAAAAAGTGGTGAAAAAGTTTTAGAGATTGCAAATGAATTAGCCACAGATCTAGGACATACTTATATAGGAACAGAACATATTTTATATGGATTATCTTGTGAAGAAAATGGAGTGGCAAGTAAAGTTTTAGAAAATCAAAATATTTTACCAGAAGATATTTTAGATCAAATAGAAGAAATGATAGGCGGACAAATAAAAGAAAATTTTTCGGTATTAGGATTTACACCAAGGACTAAAAAAATATTAGAAAATGCATATTTAGAAGCAAAGAAGTTAGGCTCAAATTTTATAGGAACAGAACATATTTTAGTTGGAATAGTAAAAGAAACAGATAGCCTAGCTAATAAAATACTACTAACACTAAATGTAAGTTCAGAAAATATTTATTCTGATATAGCTAAAACGTTAAATGAATTTGAAAGTGGAATAAATGATGGTGTTCAAGATAAACAAGAGAATAATAATTATTCTGCTACACAAAATTTAAATCAATTTGGAAATGATTTAACAAAACAAGCAATGGAAGGAAAGTTAGATCCAGTAATAGGAAGAACAGAAGAAACAGATAGAGTTATTGAGATATTATCAAGAAGAACAAAAAATAATCCATGTTTAATAGGAGAACCTGGAGTAGGAAAAACAGCAGTTATTGAAGGATTGGCTCAAAAAATAATAAATGGAAATATACCAGAAAACTTAAAAGATAAAAGAGTAGTTACATTAGATATAACTTCTATGGTGGCAGGTGCAAAATATAGAGGAGATTTTGAAGAAAGAGTAAAAAAATGTTTAAATGAAGTAAAGAAATCTCAAGATATAATATTATTTATTGATGAAATTCATACAATTGTTGGAGCAGGTGCAGCAGAGGGAGCTATTGATGCTGCAAATATTTTAAAACCGCTTTTAGCCAGAGGAGAAATTCAAGTAGTAGGAGCAACTACTTTAAAGGAGTATAGAAAATATATTGAAAAAGATACAGCTTTAGAAAGAAGGTTTCAACCTGTTAACATAGATGAACCAAGTGTGGAAGACTCAAAGAAAATTTTGAAAGGACTTAGAGATAAATATGAGGCACATCATAATGTAAAAATTACAGATGAGGCAATTGAATGTGCAGTTGAATTGTCTAATAGATATATAAATGATAGATTTTTGCCAGATAAAGCAATAGATTTAATAGATGAAGCATCAGCAAAAGTAAAACTAAAATCTTTTATAGAGCCAGAGTACTTAAAAAATATGGAGAAAGAACTAGATAAAATTGTAAAAGAGAAAGAAGAGGCAATAAATACACAAAATTATGAAAGAGCAGCTAAATTAAGAGATAAGGAAAATGAATTAGTTGATAAACTTGGAAAAGAAAATGATAGATGGAAAAACAAAAATAATAAAAAAATAATAAATATAGAAAAAGAAGATATTGAGCTTATAATATCTAGATGGACAGGAATACCAATATATAAAATTACTGAAAGTGAAAATGAGAAATTAAAGAATTTAGAAAAATCTTTGCATAAAAGAGTAATTGGACAAGATGAGGCAATATTATCTATTTCAAAAGCAATTAGGAGAAGTAGAGTCGGACTAAAAGATCCAAATAGACCAATAGGTTCATTTTTATTTTTAGGTCCAACAGGAGTAGGAAAAACAGAACTTACGAAAGCTTTAGCAGAAAGTTTATTTGGAAATGAAAATTCTATGATAAGAATAGATATGTCAGAATATATGGAAAGCCACTCTGTATCTAAGCTTATTGGATCACCTCCAGGATATGTTGGGTATGATGAATCAAATGGACTTACAGAAAAAGTTAGAAGAAAACCATATTCTGTAATATTGTTTGATGAAGTGGAAAAAGCACATTCAGATATTATGAATGTATTATTGCAAATATTAGAAGATGGTATTTTAACAGATAGTCAAGGAAAAACAGTAAGTTTTAAAAATTGTGTAATAATAATGACTTCAAATATTGGAGCTAGACAAATTACTGAAAAGAAGAAATTAGGATTTTCGAATAATGATATATCAGAAGAAAGTGAATATGCAGAAATAAAAAAATCAGTTAATAATGAACTTAAAAGAGAATTAAAACCAGAATTTATAAATAGAATAGATGAAATTGTTATATTCCATAAATTAACAGACAGTGAAATATCTGAAATTGTAAATTTAATGTTAGATAAAGTAACAAAAAGATTAAGAAAACAAGGATATAATTTAGAATTTGATAAATCTATAAAAGAATTAATAAAAGAGAAAGGAACAGATACAAATTATGGAGCACGTCCAATAAGAAGAGCAGTGCAGACCTATATAGAAGATAAAATAGCAGAAGGAATTTTAAATGGAGAAATAAACAAAAATG
>CANEMG010000017.1 GCA_947428535.1 uncultured Clostridium sp.
TATTACAGTAGTAGCGTTAGAAGGAGTTAGTATGAAAAATAAAAAAGGATTTACTAATAGTGAATATTTATTTGATATAAATGAAAAACAGTCTATTATTAGCAAAAATAATATATCAAATAATTACAAAATTAATTTTATTTTTTCCAATGAAAAAGATACAGATATTATGACAGAAGTGATAGACACATTAACAGATATTTATGTTAGAGAAATCCTAAATTTTGATTTGTAAAAAATTAAAAACAGGAGGAAAATATGAAAAAAGTTAGATGTCTTTATAGAGTGTCAACAGTAAAACAATTAGATAAAAATGATATTCCAATGCAAAGAATAGAATGTATGAAATATATTGATATGATGCAAGATTGGAAGTTTGATAAAGAATATATTGAAAAAGGTGTATCTGGGTATAATAAAAAACTTGAGGATAGAGATGTTTTACAAGAAATAAGAGCAGATGTAATAAATAAAGAATTTGACATTTTACTTGTATTTATGTTTGATAGACTTGGAAGAAGAGATGATGAAACACCATTTGTAGTAGAATGGTTTGTAGAACATGGAATTGAAGTTTGGTCAACACAAGAAGGACAACAGAAATTTGAATCAAGAGCAGACAAATTGATTAATTATATAAGATATTGGCAATCAAGTGGAGAAAGTGAAAAGACTTCTATAAGAGTTAGAACTAAACAAAAACAAATGATTGAGCAAGGAATTAATATTATGTCAGTTCCACCATATGGATATAAAATGATAAAAACGGGGGTTTATACTAAAAGAGGTGTGGAAAGAAAAACTTATGAGGTAGTTCCTTCTGAAGCAGAAATTGTGAAAAAAATATTTAATTTATATACTGAAGAAGGATATGGTGGAATGAGAATAGCAAAATATTTGAATAATAAGGGGTATAAAACTCATAAAGGATTAGACTGGAGCTATAATACAATAAATATTATGTTAAGAAATCCAATCTATATAGGATATTTATGTTTCCATAAAACAAGTGTCCCAATTGGAGGTGGAAAACGAAAAAGAGTAACTAATAAAAAAGATTGGATTTTTTCAAAAGAAAGAATACCAGAATTTCAAATTATATCAGAAGAACAATTTGAAAAAGCACAGGAAATAAAGCAGGCGAGAAAGAATATCAATAAGCAATGTGAAGAAAAAAATAAAGAGTATTTTAAATATCAAACTAAAGGAAATATTCTTTTTACAGGATACATAATTTGTGGAGGTTGTGGAGCAAAATTAACAACTAGAAGTTCAAAAAGAAAAATAAAACTAGAAGATGGAAGTATAGGATACACAAAATACAGTTATTATGCTTGTAACAATAATTCTAGTGATAGAAAATGTACTTGTAAACAGAAAAGTCATAAGAGTAATACAATAGAAGAACCAATATTAAATGAAATATACAAATATTTTGATTTGTTAGAAACAAGAGATTTATCAGAATATGTAAGAAAAATTCATAAAAATACAAATGATAATGAAGGAAAACAAATCAGAGAACTAGAAAAAAATATAAAAGAATGTTTTAATAAAAATGATATGTTAAAAGAAGAAATAATAAATATAATAACAGGAAAAAGTAATTTTTCAAGAGAATTAATATCTGAACTAATAGAGGAAAATAAACAGAAAATAGAAGAATATGAAAAACAAAAAAGAGGATTAGAAATTTTAAAAAGACAAAAAGAGATTAATTTTGAACAAACTATGAAAGTAAAAAAGATGATTCCAGATTGGAAAGAGATATTAAAGAAATGCAGTATAGAAAGAAAGAAAATGATTTTAGCAACAATTATAAAAGAAATTATTGTATATGATGATAAAATAGATATTTTTTTAAGAATTAGTTTAAATGAATTTATAAGAATGGCTAAAAAATTTGATATTAATAAGATAAAGGAAAAAGATTTAACTTTTTTTGAAAACCTATGTAACACGTTCCACATAATTCCAAATTCCTGAACTTATAGCTAAATTTCTCATAGTATTTCTTTGTTGTGCACTTAAATTTTGTCCCACATCAAAAGCAAGTCCGGCATAATGTTGAGAAAGTGTTCCATGACCACCTTCCCATGGCCTTTTAAAAGCATAACCAACATAAATTGGTCTGCCATATATATATCTAAAACTATTCCAAGCTTCCATAGCTCTTCTATCTGTCCATAATAATCCAGATTTACTAGAACCTCTAAACTCTCTAACTGTTAATGTGGAATTATTATTGTATGGCATTCTTTGATTTTCTGAACGATAATAGGTTTCCATTCTATTGGTATTGTTATTATATACAAGTATTTTTGCCATAAAAAACTCCTTTCATAGTATTCTCCTTATATACTATGAAAGAAGTGTAAATAGTGTACATGCGAAATTATTTGAAAAGATACAAGATATTACAATCTTTAATTTAATTTCTCTCAATAATAATATCAGCCACATTTAAATCTCTATAATTTAAAATATTATCTAAAATAACAGTAGCAACACTAGCAGGATTCATAAAAGAATTTGATTTTTCTTCAGATACATAATGTCTATTATTATTCCAAAACTCAGTATTCATTCCACCAGGGTAGACACCAATTACTTTTACAGAAGTTCCTTTATATGCAGCTTTTAAACTTTCTGTATAACCACGCTCGCCCCATTTAGCAGAACAATATAAAGCTTCATTTTTGTTACCTTTTAAAGCGGCAGAAGACATTATATTTACAATTTTTAAATCTTGTTCATTTGATATTTTTAAAGCTTCAGTAGAACATAAAATCATACCTTTTAAACCAGTTAATGAAATATCAATATCTTTATTAGAATATTCAGTTGGTAATTTAAAACAAGCTTTTTCAGCACAATTTATTAGATAAGATATTTTTCCTAATTTAGAAATTTTTTTGAATGAGTCAATTACAAAATTTGAATCTGTTATATCTCCAATAAAACTTTTATAATTATCTTTAAACATTAAATCTAATTTTTCAGCTTTTTCTTTATTTCTAGATAAATTGCAAACATATAAACCTCTGTGAATTGCTTGTATCGAAATTTCACGACCTAAGCCACTAGTACCACCAGTTATAACTAATATATTTTTTTCCATAATGACCTCTCTAAAATTAAATTATGATAGTATGCTATCATAGTTTAATTTGATTATCAACTAAAAATTTACAAATTAGATACAATTATAATATATAATAACAATGGAGGATAATGATGAATAGGATTTTAATTATAGAGGATGAAATTGCGATAAGTGATTTAATAAAGATAGGGCTAGAATCACAGGGATATAGATGTGAAACCGTGTCAGATGGAGAAAAGGCAGCAGACTATATAGAACAAAAAGACTATGATTTAATATTGTTAGATATAATGCTTCCTAAAGTAGATGGATATGAGGTTTTAGAATATGTAAAACAGATAAAAAAGATGCCAGTTATTTTCATAACAGCCAAAAGTGAATTAAAAGATAAAGTAAAAGGACTAAACGATGGTGCAGATGATTATATAACTAAGCCATTTGATATGGAGGAGCTAATAGCAAGAGTACAAGCAGTGCTTAGAAGATATAACAAATTAGAAGATATTATTGTAATTGATAATATTACTATAAATATAGTTGCAAGAAGTGTTAAAGATGGAGAAAATAAAATTGATTTAACACCAAAAGAATTTGACCTTTTAATGCTATTAGTACAAAATAAAAATACAGCATTATATAGAGAAATAATTTTTGAGAAAGTTTGGGGAGAAGAATTAGAATTTGAAACAAGAACTTTAGATTTGCATATTCAAAGATTAAGAAAGAAATTGAATTGGAAAGATAAAATTAAAACAGTATATAGAATTGGATATATGTTAGAAATATAGAAAGGTAGTAAAATGAAATTTTGGACTAAATTATGTTTAAGTACAATAATAATTATATCTATTATATTATCATTTAGTAGATATTTTATTGTAAGACAAAATTTCCTAAACTCAATAGAAAACAGTAGTAATCAAAATGCAAATAAGCATCATTTGGAAAGATACTATTTAGAAGGAAATATTATTAACAAAATTGAACAGGGAGAAGAGATTGAAAATGATTCAATTGTAGAATATATAAATTCTGTATATTCATATATGAATGAAGATTCGGAAAAAGTGGCGGTATATACTGAAAATAAAGAAAGAATATTTTGCAATTTTGAACAAATAGATAGTTTAGATTTAGAAAAACTTTTTAATAAAGAAATTGATCAATATTATTTAAAAAAGGTCGAAAACAAAAATTATATGGTGTTTTCATCTTATTGGTCTATAAATAGTAATAATATTTATATTGTAAATATTTATGATATTACACCAATCTATGAAGAAAGAGAAAGACAACTTAAAGAAGTAATGTTTGCTGATATTTTAATAATTATTATTGCTTCTATTTTTATATCTATCTTTTCAAAAATTTTAACAAGACCAATAGAAAAATTGAATGATACAAGTAAGAAAATTTCATCAGGAAAGTTTAATGAAAGGGTAAATATAAAAACTAATGATGAGATAGGTGAATTGGCAGATAGCTTTAATGTTATGGCAGAAGAAATAGAAAATAAAATAAATTTTTTAAATCTTTCTATTAAACAAAAAGATGACTTTATAGCAGGATTTTCACACGAAATAAAAACACCGATGACTGCTATAATAGGATATTCAGATTTACTTAGACTAAAAAAATGTGATGAAAATATAACATCAAAAGCTTTAAATTATATTTATTCAGAGTCTAAAAGATTAGAAGAATTATCATACAAATTGTTATTTCTAATGGGATTATCAGAAAATAAAATTGAATTGAAAAATATTGAAGTAAAGAATTGTATTGAAAGAATTTCAAGAAAAATAGTTTTAGAAGATATAAATTTGAAATTAAATTTAGAACAGGCTTTAGTAAACTTAGATGAAAACTTAATAGAAGTTGTTATAAGAAATTTGGTACAAAATGCAACTAAGGCAGATCCAAAAGATAAATGCATTTTTATACATGGTGAACTATTAGAAAATAAATATAGAATTTCAGTAGTAGATTCTGGAAGAGGAATTCCTAAAGAACATATTGAAAGAGTAACAGAAGACTTTTATATGGTAGATAAATCACGTAGTAATGAAAATGGTGGAACAGGAATTGGTCTATCACTTTGTAAAAAAATTTTAAATTTGCATAATTCTAAGCTTTATATAGAAAGCGAAGAGAATGTTGGAACTAAAGTATATTTTGAATTGGAGGTAACAGATTGAATATAAAAAGATGTCTTAAAAAAAGTATAATATTTATTTTAAGTATAATGGTGATAATATTTTCTTTTGTAATACCAAAGTTATTATTTGGAATAGAAGATTTTGCAAAGGAAGAAGAAATATATGGTAGAGAAAAAGTAAAAAGTAAAATTGATGTTGAAGCAGAAAAAATATATTTAGTAAAAGCTATCCATGAGCTTTATGATAATGAAATGGTTACTTTATCTGAAACAGAAGCATTATATTATATTGATAAAGGTGAGAAAAAAGTTGTTAGTAGAGATAAAAATAAATTAAAAAGAATTTTATTTACAGAAAGTACAGAAGAGTTATATAAAAATGCTGAAGAAACTCAAAAAATAAATAACGAAATTAAAAAGTTGGAAAATGTTAATATATTAAATGAAGTTATTTTTAATAGTAATACTAAATACTCGATAAGGTATTATGGTACTAATGATTCTAAGCTTAGAGATAATCAATTAATTAAAAGCATTGATATTATTTTAGAAGGATATGATATAAATATTGAAATAGAAAATAAAACAGGAAAAATTATTATGATGTCTTTACCAAAAGATAATATAAAAAATAATATAGCTAAAGAAGAAATTTTAGAAAACTATATAAAATATTTAGATTTATATATAATTGATGATTGGGAATTAAAAAAACAAAGTACACAGGCACATGTAAAATGTGATTATATTGTTTCAGAAAAATCGCAATTATTAGCAATGATTATAGAAAGCGATGAAGAATATATAATGTCAATTCAGACTATAGAAAGATATGGAGACTTATTGGAAGAACTTGAAAGATACAATTCATATACAAATTAAGTACATTTTAGATACAATATAAATACAATTCAGATACACCTATGCGTTATATTAAAACGTAAGGAGGAATGTATTTATGGAGTTTGTTTCAAATGATGGAAAGAATGTAGAAATTGATTTAAAAGGAGAAATATATTTAAGGCATGCAATAAAGACTAGATTTATAAAGCAAGGAGATAGCTATATAGAAATTTTTAAAAATTATGTTAGCCCAATATATGAAAAAGGTGATATAATATCAAGTAGTGAAAAGATAATTGCATTATGTCAAAATAGAGTAGTACGAAGAGAAGATATAAAAATAAACTTTTGGGCTAAGTTTTTATCAAAGTTTGCTTGTAGAAAAAACAGAGGAGGATATGGAGTAGGTATGCCTATAAATATGCAATATGCAATTAATAAAGCAGGATTACCTAAAGTTTTATGTGCAAGTATATGTAGTGGGATTACAAAATTATTTGGTATAAAAGGAATATTTTATAAAATAGTTGGACAAGAGGTAACAGGGTTAGATGGATTTTATGATGGAGCTTGGAGTGAATATAAAGATATAGGCATAGAAATACCAGAAAACCCAGATATGGTATGTGATGAAATAAAAGATAGACTAGGTATTAGTATGATGATTGTTGATTCAAATGATTTTGGAAGAGAAATATTAGGTAAATCTTATGATATAGAATTAAGTAATCAAGATTTAAAAGAGCTTATAAGAGATAATCCTGCAGGACAAGGGCAACAGCAAACACCACTAATTTTAATTAGGAAAAAATAAATATTTGAAAGAGAAGTGAAACATATGAGAAAAAAACTTAATAAGAGAAAAATATTTTTATGTTTGTTAATACTATGTTTTATAGGTGTTTGTGGTTCTATTTGGAACAGAACAGATAAAAAGGGGAATGACATAAATACAAGCATAAATGATAAAGTTTTAGAAATGTATAATGAATCAAATGAGAAAAATGTAGTAGTAGAAAATAATAATGATTTAAATAATGGACAAGTAGCACAAAATAATAAAAAAGAAATAACAGACTGGAATTTAAAATTAGTAAATTATGAGAATGTTTTAGCAGAAGATTTTGAAGTGGATTTAACTACTGTAGATAGAAATAGAAAATTTGATTCAAGAGCAGTAGATGATTTAAAGAAAATGATAAATGATATGAAAAAATCGGGTATTTCAAATGTATGGATACAATCTGCATATAGAAGTGTTTCACGCCAAGAAGAATTGTTTGAAAATAAAGTTAATCAATATATAAAAGAAGGTAAAACAAGAGAAGAAGCAGAAGAATTAACTTCAATATTAATAAATAGACCAGGAACTAGTGAGCATAATTTGGGGTTAGCTATAGATTTTAATTATGTTGATTATACTTTTGAAAATGGAGAAGGTTTTAAATGGTTAAAAGAAAATGCAGAAAAATATGGATTTATATTAAGATATTCTAGAGAAAAGGAAGATATAACACGAGTTGGTTATGAGCCTTGGCATTGGAGATATGTAGGTAGAGAACATGCGACTCGAATAAATGAATTGCATATGTGTTTAGAAGAATACATAGATTATTTATCTAATGAATTATAAAAAGTATAAAATAGTTGCACTACAATATTTATAAAAAATTATAACAAAACTATTGATAAAAAAATAGATTATGATATAATAAACGAAAATTAGGAACTAATCCTAGTTTTGAGGAGATTTTTATGAAAAACTATTCAAGACAGAGAGAAGAAATTATAAAAGTAATCAAAGAATCTTATAATCATCCAACAGCAGAAGATATTTATATGACAGTAAAAGCTAAAGATCCAGCTGTAAGCAGAAGTACGGTTTATAGAAACTTAGGGTTATTAGTAGAAAATAATATAATAAATAAAATATCTATGCAAGTTGGACCAGATAGGTTTGATTATATAAGAGAACCACACAATCATGCAATATGTATGAAATGTGGTAAGATTTTTGATTTCGAATATAATTTTGAATATGAAAAAATAAAAGAAAGTGTTTTAGGACAAACGGGTATAGAAATCTCTACATTGGGAATTGCTATTGAAGGGATATGTAATTCTTGTAAAAAATAAAAAATTTAGGAGGAATGAAAAAATGCCAGAATTAAGAGGTACAAAAACAGAGCAAAATTTAAGAGAAGCTTTTTCAGGAGAATCTCAAGCAAGAAACAAATATACTTATTTTGCAAGTAAAGCCAAAGCAGAAGGATATGAGCAAATAGCAGCTATTTTCTTAGAAACAGCTGAAAATGAAAAAGAACATGCAAAAATGTGGTTCAAATTATTAGAAGGTGGAGAACTTCACTCAACAGCAGAAAACTTAGTATCAGCAGCACAAGGTGAGAATTTCGAATGGACTGATATGTATGATAGAATGGCTAAAGAAGCTAAAGAAGAAGGATTTGATAAAATTGCTTACTTATTTGAAGAAGTAGCAAAAATAGAAAAAGAACATGAAGAAAGATACAAAAAATTATTAGAAAATGTAGAAGATGGACTAGTATTTAGTAGAGATGGAGATAAAATATGGAAATGTAGAAATTGTGGACATATCTGTATTGGAAAACAAGCTCCAGAAGTTTGTCCAGTATGTGCACATCCTAAAGCATTTTTCGAAATAAAAGCAGAAAATTACTAAAATTTTCAAATTTTAGAATAAAAAGAGACACTTTTAAATATTAAAGTGTCTTCTTTTTTTATATTAGTTTACTACTACTACAACTATTGACAACCTAAATAGTTTTCAAAAAAGATGGCATATATTATTGATGATATACCCAAAAATAAACCTGTTCTGAAAATTATAATACTAGCTTCAAATAAATACATTGATATGTAATATGTATTATATGTCCAAAGAGTAAAAATTCCAATTAAACATATAAAAAATGAAATTAGCAAACTTATACTAACTAATTTTTTAATTTTTTTACTTTTAATTTTTATATTAAAACTATCCATTGATCATATCTCCTTTGTTTAATTGATAATTCTATGATAACACTTTAAAGAGAGTAAAACAAATGAAAATATTGGTAAAAGTGTGGATATTTTAAAGGAAATGGTATTGATAAAGAACTGTTTATAACAAAGGAATAGATGATAATAGACTACTTGTGAAGGTAGTTAATAGCAAAAATATAGGACTACAGTTTAATGCAGTCCTATATTTTTTTATTAATCCACTAAAGTGGTAAACTTCAAAAATTACGTAAAGTATTATAAATTTATTATTTTAAAGTATTTAATTTTTTTGCTAAATTTGATTTTTTTCTAGAAGCTGTATTTGCTTTTAAAACACCTTTTGTGCAAGCTTGGTCTATTTTTTTAATTGCTTCTTTAAAAGCTTCTTCAGCTTTTGATTTATTTCCTTCTGCTACAGCAGCTTCGAATGCTTTGATAGCTGTTTTGTAAGCAGATTTTATCATATTATTTTGTAATGTTTTTTTCTCAATAACACTAACTCTTTTTATAGCTGATTTAATGTTTGGCATATATTTTGCACCTCCTCTTATTCACAAAGTAAATTTTCTTCAAATATTTTAACATGGATGCATTTAAAAATCAAGGGTTTTCTAAAAAAATATAAAAAAGCTTATGTTTAATGATTAATTATCAATATAAAGGATAATTAAATTAGATTTTTTTCACAGAAAATTCACATTTTTGGATTAGAATAATATTGTATTATAGAAAATTCTATGATATAGTGAGTGCAAATAAAACCAAGGAGGAATAAGTGATGATAGCTATAGGTTGTGATCATGGAGGATATAAACTAAAAGAAGAAATAAAAAAATATTTAGATGAATTAAGTATAGAGTACAAAGATTTTGGAACTTATAATGAAGAAAGGACAGATCATCCAATATATGCAAAAGAAGTAACAAAATCAGTTCAAAGTAAAGAATGTGAAAAAGGAATTCTAATTTGTACATCTGGTGCTGGAATGGCGATAGATGCAAATAAATTTAAAGGAATTAGATGTGCTGTATGTCATAATGAAAAAGCAGCAAAACAAGCAAAAGAGCATTTAGATGTAAATATATTAGCCTTGCCAGGAGGAGACTTAAATATTAGCCAAGCAGTTCAAATTATAAGAACTTGGATAGCTTCAGAATTTTTAGGTGGAAGATATTTAGAAAGATTACAAATGATAGAAAAAATAGAAAATGAGAATATGAAATAGAGGAGAAACATTATGTGGGGAGATATAGCAATAGCTTTTCTAATAGCGTTTATGACAGCATTTATGGCAACGCCACATACAATAAATTTAGCAAAAAGAGTAGGAGCAGTGGACACCCCAAAAGATGAAAGGCGAGTTAATAAAATTACAATGCCTAGACTTGGTG
>CANEMG010000018.1 GCA_947428535.1 uncultured Clostridium sp.
ATATATTATGAGTTTTATTATAATCATAGGAGAACAGCTAACAGAAGTTTTTTACACACTAGAACAAAATGTTATAGGTAGTAATTCTTCAATATTTGAAGAAACAGTTAGAACACAAACACGAAATTATACTTTTAGTTTGTCAGGACTTCAGTTAACATTTTGGTCAATTGTTTATTGGTGTTTACTATTTATGGAAATTAGATTTTTATGGACATACATAAAAAGATTTTTAATGATAGGATTCCTAATTATAATTTCACCTTTAATAACAATAACATATTCTATAGATAAAGCAGGAGATGGTAAAGCACAAGCCTTCTCATCTTGGATGAAAGAATTTGTAATGAATGTATTAATACAGCCATTACATGCTATTATATATTTAGTTTTTGTAGTAACAGCTAATAATATTGCAACAACATCTCCAATCATAGCTTTAGCCTTTTTTATGGCAATGGGAACAGTAGAAAAGATGGTAAAAGTAATATTTAATATTAAGGATACTGCAACACTAAAAGGACTTGGAGATGTACATATTTTCAAGAAAGGATAGTAGATGGAAAAAAGAAGAATTTTAAAAATTATTTTAATTTTGCTTTTTATACTATTGATTATGATAAGTACACTACTTGTAATAATTATTAGTAATTCCAATAATAAAGTAACTGCATCAATTGTTACTAATCAAGAAACTATAAAAGAAGTTATAGAAAAACATGATGTTACATTTATAATGGAAGAAAGTAATTGTATTTATGTGATATTTGGAAAAGATTTATTTGATGAAAATGGAAGTAGTAATGAAAATTATTTTAATAGTATTATTGATGATTTAAAGGATTTTTATGAAACTGAAGATTTTTATATGATAGATGAAGAAAAAGATATAACTATTTCTGTAACTTTTAATTCAAAAACAAAAGAAATGGTTACAAAAATAAATAATTTAGAAGACTTTTTTAAAAATTTAGAGGGAGATGCATATTCGAAAGTTGATGATATGCAGATAACAGAAGATTCAAGTATAATTGTTTCAAATACATATTTAGATAGATTAGTTATGAATTCAATGTATTTTTCAGAAATACAGGAGGATTTAGGGGAAGGAAAAGATTTAGGAAATGGGTATACTTCATATTTAAATGGAACTATTAAACTAAGAACTGTACCAACTAAAGCAGTTAGAAATATAATTTTTTCTGAAGATTATGAAGGATCCATAACAAGTAAAATCAATTCAGGAATGTCTTTAAGAGAAATATATAATATTAATTCAGAAAATGCATTTGGAAGTTTAAGCGAAGGATATTTAGGATATAAAGATGCAGATTACTATTTGTTTTTTTATAAAGATGAAGTTTCAGTTTATAGTTATTCTTACAATTATAATAAAATTTTTGAAAGTGCTTTATCTGAATATTTAGATTCAAAAGATTTAGATAGTTTTGTAAACAAATTAGTAACTAAATGGAAAGCATATGACTATTATGAATATGATAAAGAAAAAAATAATGCATATATTTTATACTCAAATAGAGGAATAGAAATTGATATTAAAAATAATGATCCAAAAGGTATAAAACTTTATACAAATTATTATTTTACAGATGAAACAAAAGATTATGTAAAAAAAGGATTGATAACATTAGATTCAAAAACAGATTTAGTTGATAAAACTGAGAAACAAAGAAAAAATAAAAGCTAATAGAATTTGGAGAGTTTATAAATGAAAGATGAGAGATATAGAAAGGAAAATAATATAAATTATAAGATTATAATAATTTTATTTATTTTAATCTTTACTCTAATCATATTCTCTCTAATACTAGGCAAGATTTATAAACAAAGTCAAAAACCAGAACTTTCTTATGATAATTTAACAACTATAAAAGAAGTTATAGAATATTATGATTCAGATTATATTTCTGAAAAAGAAAGTGAAGACTCAAAATATATTTTAGATGTATTTTTAAAATTTAAGTATTTACCATATGATGAAAATAATAAAAGCAATGAAGAATATTATAATAAATTATTAGAAGATTGTGCTAAACTATTAAGCTATCAGAGTTTTATAATGATTGATAAGGAAAATGATTTAAATGTAGAAATTATTTGTAATGGAAAAAAAGTTGTTTCTATAATTATAAATGGAATCGAAGATTATTTTATTTATATGGACTCTCAACTTAGTATGAAAGAATTTAAAGAAATAAAAATAACAGAATTTAATAATCAATCAGAAGAACTTAAAAGTATTATTGATAATAATTGGAATATAGTAGATTTAGGGACAAGAGACAGCATTTTTAATAATTATTATATATATTTTGATAAAGGAATAAAAACAAGAACAATAGATAATAAAATATACAACATAGTTTTCGATAAAAAATATAAAGGAAGTGTTGTAAATAATATTTTTCCAGGAATGGACTTTTCAAGTATAGAAGCAATATTAGGAGATGCAACTTTTAAAGATGAAAAGGTTATTGGATATAAAGGTGAAAACCAATATGTGTTTTTCACAGAAAGTGAAATTTCTGTGTATAAAACGAATATTTCAGAAACAGATGATTTTTTTGACTTAGCAGATAAATATATATCAGATGATTTAGATTTTCTCGAATTTATGAATCAACTTACATATTTATGGCCAGATTATAGTGATTATAAATACACATCAAATTCAGTGTTTATATCATATCCTTTAAAAGGTGTGGAAATAAGGTTGAATTATGGAGATTTAAACGGAATATATATTTTTAATAATATAAAAAGTAGTTTAAGTAAAGTAGAAAGATATTTAGAAAACACAAATTTTGTTGCTAGACTTCAATTAGATTTAGTTTTTGAAGCGGAAAAAAGAAGAATAGAAGAAAATGATAATTGGTTAAATTTATGCAAAGAGTACAAAGAAAGTATAGATGAAGAAACCAAAGACATAATTGGAGAAAGTTTAAATTATGAAATATATCCAGAAATAGATAATTATAAATTAATTTATTCAATGAAATTTATATCAAAATATGAAGAAATGCCAAACAGAGAATTGTCAGATACAATTAATTCATATTTGTGGGCAAATAATGATTTATTTATTTATTCCAAAAAAGGTAAAGGTATATTTTTATACGATTTAAAAGATGGTACAATAAGAAGAGTAATAACAGGAACAGAGGAATATGAGTTAAAGGGATTTGAAGATGGAATACTAAAATATGATAATACTGAAATAAAACTTTAGTATTAAGAAAGGAAAAGGTATGGTGCAAATTAAAGAAATTTGTAAAAGAATTATTTTAATAATAGTAACAATATCATTGCTAGTATCATTTTGTGCTATGCCTGCTTCTTATGCGAAATTAGATCTAGAAGATGGAGAGTTTTATTATGCTGGTACACAAAAAGGACAATATACTGTATCAGATGGAATTTTTGAATGGCTTTTATCTAAAATTGGAGATATAGCAGACTGGCTGTTAGGTATTATTACTATGGGATTTAGAATGATATTTGTAGGTTGGACTGCACTTTTAGAGAAAATGCTTACTTGGGCTATAGAAAGTACATCAGGTGTTAATGCAAAAGGTGATATAGTAGAAAGTAATACAGATCTAACTTCTATTACTGATTCAAGTAACAATGTAACAATGGAAGCTATTGTATATAATCATGTTGCAGCATTAAATGCAAATATATTTGATTTAAAAAGAGATGTAGAAGATTTAAAATATTCTGCAACAGGACATGTTTTAAGATGTAAGAAATGTTCAGAAAATCCAGAAGATGATGTTACTAAATGCTGTAGTACAGATGGAACTTGTTCATGTGGATGTAATGGAAAATGTGAAGCTTGTAAAACATATATTGCAGCAGTAAAACAATACAATGATGAAGAATCTGCAGAACCTATAATTTTACAAATTAAAAAATCTGTTGCAATGTGGTATTATGTTATAAGAACATTAGCTATAGCTGGAATGCTTATTGTGCTTATAGTGGTTGGTATAAAAATGGCTATTTCCACAATAGCATCAGATAAAGCACTTTATAAAAGAATGCTTGCAGACTGGCTTATAGGTATGATAATATTATTTTCAATGCATTATATTATGATATTTGTAATGTATGTAAATGAAGAATTAGTTCAAGTAGTAGAACAAACGGCTAATTCAGTAAATACAGTTCAAATGAAGCAGCTAGCAGAAAAAAATAGTCAAGATGGTGTAAAATATACTAATGAAGAAGTAGAACTAAAAGTTTATGAAGCAATTAGAACAAGAGCATATGATGCTAAATTAATAAATGGGTTATCTGGAACAATAATGTATATGACATTAGTTTATTTTGCATTTAGATATACTATTGTTTATGTAAAAAGGTTGTTTACTATAATTGTTTTAACAATTATGGCTCCAGGAGTAGGATTTGCATATGCTTTGCAAAAAACATTATCTGGAAAACAACAGGCATTAAAGAATTGGTTTACAGAGTATATATTAAATGTAATTATTCAAGTAGTACATGCTCTTATATATGCAATATTTATTTCACAAGCACTTATATTATCATTAGGATCAATATCTGGTGTTATAGTTGGTTTGATATTAATGAATTATACATTGAAAGCAGATAAATTATTTAGAAAGATATTCAGAATTTCTACAGGTGGAGGACTTGTAGATGATACAAATGATTCTGCTGAAAAATTGAAATCAAATGTTTTAGATGCATATACAGGAGGAAAAGCAGCTGTATCTACTTTAACAAATACACCATATACACAAGCTGTAAAAGGAATTGGAAAAGCAGCTGTAGCATTACCAATAGTGGCTGCAGGTGGTGCTAAAAAAGGTATAAAATCATTAATGAATAATGAAGGTGAAGAAGAAAACGAAAACTCAGATAATAGTACTATACTACCTTTAGGTAATTCAGGTTCTGGAAGACCGGCATCAGGAAAAGCTAGTTCTGGAAATAATCCAAGACTATCAAACAGAAGTGATAAAGAGTTATTGGGAATAGGTAAAAAGACATTAAAAAATAATATGAATACAGCCAAAGAAGAAGTATTAAATGCTAAAACACAACAAGAACAAGATGAAGCAATGAATAAGCTTATAAAAGCTAGTGATGAGTATAATAGGTATGAAAAACTAACAGTTCCATCTACTGGAGAAATAGCAAAAGGTCATTTAGATAGAATATTAGATATAGATAATCATTTTGTATTTAATACAAATAAGGGCTTTGCAGGAAATTTAAAGGAACTTTATACAGGAATATATGGAAATACATATACAGATCCAAATACAGGAAGAAAAATAAATGATAAATCAGGGTTTTTTAATGAATTGAAACCTAATAAATTATTAGGACTAACAGATGAAGATTTAAAATTACTAAAGAAACAAACAGGACTAATATTTGGAACTTTTGCTGGAATGGGAAGTTTATTTTTGGGAATGGGAACTATTGTTGCAAATCCAAAATTAGGAATGGGATTATTAGCAACAGGACACACATTAACAAAAAAAGGTTTAGGTAGACCAACAACTATTAGTACATACAAAGGAAAATATACATTTTCTAGATTTGGTATACCAGCTATTAAAAATATGGAAAAAATAGCATTAGAAAATGCTAAAAAAGAAAGAGCAAACTTAAAGTTAAGAGATCATGAAGGATTTTATGGTGCATTGAGAAAAAATAAAGTAGTTCCTGCTACATTGGGAGCTGCAGCAGTAGGTGCATCTATTGCAACTGGAGTTGGAATAGTTCCAGCTACAATGCTTGGTGCTGGATTTATTGCTAAAAAATTTACTCCAGCTACTAATATAGGACAGGGATTAGTAGATTTAAAAGATCACTTAGAAAAACAAGGTAAAGAACAAGAAAAACAATTTAAAATTGATACATTATATGTTTTGAAAGCTGAAACACAGGCAAGAATGGAAGTTTTACTAGATGAAAATAATGAAAGTAGTGAGGATTCAAATTATTTAAAAGAATTATATGGTGCTTTAGGCTATGAATATAATGAAAGAACAAGAGCAATAAGTAAAAGTGGACAAAAGTCAGAAGAAGAAAAACAACAAGAAGATTTTGAAAATAAATTAGATGCAAAAATGAAAGATAATACAGTTGAAGATAAAATAATAAGTAATGCTGTTGATGATAAGAAAATTACAAGTTCAGATTCAAAATTTATAGATAGAGAAATTGATAAAATATTAGTACAAATTTCTAATGGAAAGGCCTTAGATATAAATAGTGAGGCAACATTAGATAAAGTTATTAGCGAATTAACATCTAGACTTATATCTGCTGGAATTCTAACTACAGGACAAAGAGCTGATCAAGTATTTAAATCAGGTAAATCAGGATTAAAATCAGCTTTAAAAGCAAAAGCTACTTTAACTAATGAAAAAATTGTAGTTGCTGAAGAGGCCTTAGATGGAATTAGTGAAGAAGAAAAAACAGTGCTAAAAGAAGTAATATCAGAAATTTCAGAAGAAAAAAATGTATCTGATTTTACAATAATAAATTCTTCAGAAGTTTTAAAGAGATTTATGAACAAGATTTCTAATATTATAGCTAATTCAAAAGATGATACAACCACATTAAAGAATTTAAGAAAAGAGGAAATATCTCCATATTCTAGAAAGATAACAAAATATCTACAAAACTTAGAATTGGCTAAAACAGCTACTCATAATGAAGCATATGAAGAAAAGAAAAACGCTAAAAAACAAGTTGAAAATAAGGTTAATAAAAGAAAGAAGAAATTAAAACAAATATTAGAGATGACATTTGATACTGAAGTAGATGACCCAACTAATAATGTAATTGAACAAGTAACAAATATAAGTAATATAGGAGGAACTGTAACAGATAGAAAAGGTAATACAGTTGAAGTTTCTTCAGATGAATCAAATAGAATATTAGAATTATTATTTTTAAGAAAAGAATTAGAAGAAATAAATAATGTAGCAATAGAGGAGATAGAATTAACTAAAGGTTCATACAAGTTTACAAAGGCAACTAAAGATAAATCAGAAGCTACTATAGATTACTATAATGATGAATTACAAGTACAAAAATATGCAGTAGAACATGCTGAAATATATAATGATAAAAATTATGAAAAAGCGACAAAACGTTATACACAAGCAGAAATCGATGAAAGAAAGAAAATATCTGAATTAGAAAAGGGTCTTGAAAAGAAAAAGAAGATTATGGAGAAGGCAGAAAGAGAAATATTAATGAAGGGACCAATTGTTGATTTAGATGATGCTAGAAAACAATTATTAAATAAGAGATAGAAAGAAGGTGAGGAGTTCTTGAAAAGAAATTTAAAAAGATTACTAGTTTGTATTTTAATAGTTTTTGTATTAAATAATTTTTTGATAGGTAGTTTTTCAAATCCAATATATGCTAGTACAGGTTCAAGTGTAGAAAATGCTATAAACAAATTATTTAGTACAGTTGTAGGATTATTAACATGGCCAATAAGATTAGTAGCTCTGGCTATTGGTTTAGCAGTAGACAAACTGATGGCAGGAGTTGCATATATAGAAAATGATTCAGGAGGAGTTCTGGATGATGCAGTATTTTCAGCTACTCTAACACCTTTTGATATATTATCAGGAAAAATAAAGTTGTTAGATATTAACTTTTTTGAAATAGGAAGTAATAATGATTCTATTTTATATAAATTTAGAACAGCAATAGCTATCTGGTATTATGCTATGAGAAATATAGCATCAGCTATACTATTGGTAGTATTAATATATGTAGGTATAAGAATGGCTTTATCAACAGTTTCAGCAGAACAAAAAGCTACATATAAAAAGATGATAGTAGACTGGGTAATGAGTATAGCAATAATATTTATATTGCATTATATTATTTTATTTACAATATATGTTAATCAGGCATTAGTAGATGCAATTTTTGGAATGGATCAAACAGATATATCTTCAAGTATTGATGCTTTAGCTAAAACAGGAGCTACTAGTATGAGTATAGAAGCTATTGCAGCAACAATTATATATTGTATGTTAATATTTCAAACTTTTGGATTATTTATATCTTACTTCAATCGTATGCTAAAATTGGCATTTTTGATAATTATATCACCACTGATAACATTAACATATTCAATAGATAAAATGGGAGATGGTAAAGCACAAGCATTAAATACTTGGCTTAAAGAATTTGTATTTACAGTTTTAATTCAACCATTTCATGCTATATTATATATGACATTTATAAGTGTAGCATTTGAATTATTAGCAAATCAGGCTTCAGGTTCTATGAAATCGATGGCAGTATCAATTATAGCATTACTATGTGTTAATTTTATAAAAGAAGGAGAAAAAATAGTAAGAAAAATATTTGCTTTTGCTGATGATAATCAACAAACATCTTTAGCAGCAGGTATGGCAGTTGCAAGTATAGCAGCTTCAAAGGCTAAGAATGTTGGAAAAACTACAAGAAAAGCAGTAAATAGTGCTAAAAATATCAAAACTGGTGCATCAAATATGCTTAGATCAGCTAAGGTAGAAGCAATAGCAATGGGTAGAATTTTAACTGGAAATAATAAAACATCAAGTGGTGAAGTACAAACAGTAGAAGAATTAAAATCTGATATTAGAACAGATATTGATAATAAAAAAGCAGAAAAAGAAGAAAATAAACGATATGGAGTTTCTCAAGCTAAAAATCAAGCAGCAATAAATGCAAGAGCTAATGAAATAATGAAAGCAGGTGGAGCACTTACTAAATCAGAGGCTACTGCGAAAGCAAGACTTGCAATTGCGAAAGAATCACGAAAAAGCAGAAAAAGTGATGAGTTTTATAAAAAACATCCTGTAATCAAAGGTGCAAGAGGAAAGATAAAAGGAGTACAAAGTGTACTAAAACAATCAGAAACTTTAAGAGAATTAGGAAAACTAACAAATTCAACTATTGCAGCAGGAGCAGGATTAGCTTTAGGATCAGGAGTATATGGAGTTACTGGAAGTATGTCTCAAGGCTTATTATCTGGTGTTGCTATGTATAGAGGAACAGGGGAATTCTTAAAAAGTAGTAGTTCAACTTTAAAAAGAGATGTAGATGGAAGATTACAAAGCTTAGGTGCAGATGGAAAAATAGCAGCATCTGCTAAAATAAATAACATAATTGCAAATGCTGATAAATATGAAGGTAAAGATGAATTAGACAAAATAATGAAAGAATTAGAAAAGGCATTAGAAAAAGCTGGTGTTGATGGAAAAGTAAGAACAAGTATAAGAAATACAATTGAAAAAGGTTCAATTTCTAATCCATCAGCAAGTATTTCTAGTTTAGTAAATAATGCATTAGCATCAAATGGTGTTACAGGAGCACATTTAACTTCTGATGTTATGAGTTCTACAACTAAATTAGCTGAATTTACACAAGAAAAGGGAATTTACAATACAATAAAACAAGCAGGAGATGTTGGAATGGGACCAGATGCGTTTGTTGCAAGTGTAATAAAAGACTATGCTGGAGTATCTGGAGCATCAGATTCAAGTATGCAAACTGATAAAGAATTCTTAGATGAATCTGTAAAAATCACAGAAGGTAAAGAAGAAAGAGAAGAAATATTTGAAGCACCTGATGATGAAAAGGCAAAAGAATTTGTTGATAACAGAAATGAAAGAGATTTACAAGAATTTTATAAAACTTGCGATAAAGAAATTAACAAAGCTAAAAATGATATAGATAAATCGTTAGATGAAGAAATGACAAAAGACCTTATAGCTAGATTAAATCAATTACAAGCAGCTAAAGCCAAAGTACAAGATGTAGAATTAGATAGAGAAATAGAGAGAATAAGAAAAGAGTATCAAAAAGTTCTTGATAAAGCTTCATCAGCAACTGAAAAAGAAGCTAAACAGGCTGTTAATAGGGAGTTATCAATATTACAAGGTGA
>CANEMG010000019.1 GCA_947428535.1 uncultured Clostridium sp.
GTTGGAACAAAAAATCCACTTACTTTATCTGCTATTTTTGATATTGGTGCTTTTGAACTCCCAGCTTCTTCTACTAATTTTATAATTTGAGAAAGAGTTGTATCTTCTCCAACTTTAGTAGCTTTCATTTTTAAATAACCATTCTTATTTATTGTTCCTGAAACAATATTGTCTCCAACATTTTTTTGAACTGGTATACTCTCACCAGTTATACTAGATTGATCAACAGAAGAAGTTCCTTCTATAACTATTCCATCAACAGGAATACTTCCTCCTGGCTTTATTATTATTATATCTTCTAAAACAATTTCATCTATACTTACTTCTATCTCTTTATTTTCCCTTATTACAATTGCACTTTTAGGTGCTAAATCTATTAATTTACTAATTGCATCACTAGTTTTCCCTTTAGATTTTGTTTCTAAATATTTTCCGAACAGTTATTAAAGTAAGTATTGTTCCAGCAGATTCAAAATAAATATCCATACTATATCTTTGAACTATCTCGATTTGATTATGTCCTAAACCATATCCAATCATATATATTGCAAAAATTCCATAAACAGTAGCTGCTGTACTACCTAAGGCAATTAGAGAATCCATATTTGGTGTACCTTTAAATAATTGCTTAAAACCTACTATAAAGTAATTTCTATTTACATATACAATAGGTAATAAAAGTATAAATTGTGTAAAAGAAAAAATAATAGCATTTTCAGTACCATGAAATAAATTATTTACTATTTCTGGAATTGGAATTCCAAACCAATCATAAAACATATGATACATTGCTATATACATAAGTGGTATTAAAAAGCATATCGAAATTATTAGCCTTTTCTTCATAGATTTTATAATTTCTTTTGTATTATCTTTTTTTGGCTTATCCTTCTTTTTATTATTTTCTTCTGAAATATTTGCTCCATATCCTGCATCTACTACTGCATTTATTATTTTTTTATTATCTAAAACCTTTTCATCATACTCTACCATCATATTATTTGATAATAAATTTACATTCACAGACTCTGTTCCTTCAAGTTTTTTTACAGCATTCTCAACATGTGCTTGACAACTACTACAAGTCATCCCTTGAACATTAAATTTTACTTTTTTCATCTAATTTTCCTTTCCCATATTCATCTAAAAAATGATAAAATTTATCTCCTCTTCTATACGATATTATTGTGTCTAAATTAACATTTTGTACACTATTAAAAATATTTATATCTATATTATCATATTGTTTTTTCATTTCTTTAATAAGCAGTTTCATTTCTTGTCTTTTAGACTGTTCTTCTTTATTATTTAATGTATATTCTTCTGTAAATCTGCATGCACATTCAATAAATTCTAAATTATTTTTATCTCTCCAGCTTTCAATATCTTCTTCTTTTACAAAATATAAAGGTCTTATAAGTTCCATTCCTGGATGAGATGTACTACATACTTTTGGCATCATAGTTTGTACTTGTGATCCATAAAACATCCCCATTAGTATTGTTTCTATTACATCATTAAAATGATGTCCTAAAGCAATTTTATTACACCCATATTTTTTTGCTTCTTCATACAGATATCCTCTTCTCATTCTTGCACATAAATAACAAGGATTATTATCAATATTTACTACTCTATTAAAAATGTCTGTTTCAAACATTTTTATTGGTATATTTAATAACTCACTATTGTAAATAATTTTTTGTTTATTTATTTCATTATACCCAGGATTCATTACTATAAAAACTAAATCAAAATTCATTTTTCTATGTTTTTTTAATTCTTGAAAACATTTTGCCATAAGCATTGAATCTTTTCCACCAGATATACAAACAGCAATTTTATCTCCTTCTTTTATCATTTCATATTCTGAAATACCCTTTACAAATTTCTTCCATATTTCTTTTCTATATCTTTTGGTAATAGTTTGTTCTATTTCCTCATACCTTTCCATAGTTTCTCCTTTTAAATTATAGGTTTAGTATTAAATTTATAATAATAATTTTTTATTTCTGGATAATATTCTTTTATTTTTTTTAATGTTCCATCTTCTAGAGTTACTGTTAAATTTGGATATGTAATTAACATTTTTTCATTTCCTATATACTTATAAATAAAATTAGCAGTTTTTTCATTACTATAAATTTCATCATACATAGCTTCTGTTTGTACTTTGTTAGCAATTGGAACATCATTTTGGACACATACTCTTATTAAAAACACATCTATTGCATATGCTGAAAATAAACAATCTACAAATAGAAATAAAATAAAAATTGCTGTTATTGCTCTTAAAACTACTAAATTTATTTTTCCTTTTATCCAATCGATAAATTTATCTATTTTCGGATTAACTACTCTTAATAAATAAATTCCAAGTAGTCCCCAAAATAATGAATAAAGAAAACAAATTCTACCATTAATATTTAAAAATCTACCAGAGTAATCCCACCATTTTACATTAAGTATCATTTCTCCAAAAAAACTAATTACATATTCTACTACTGAACCAACTAAAAATCCACCAATAAATAATGTATGATTATTTTTAAAAAACTTATATTTTAATACTAAAATTATAACTACAGCTCCAACTCCATAAATACTGCAGAATGGTCCATATAAAAAACTTTGTCTACTTTCAAAAACTCCATAATTAAAAAGTGCAAAAAGTGTTTCAATAACGAATCCTAAAAAACTATATACAATAAAATATGCACATACTCTCCACATAGAAATATCTACATTTCTTTGTTCATCATTTTTTTTATTTAATTTTTTTATTATATTTTCAGCTTGTTTTATTATTTGTTCTTTTTCTTTATTTAAATTTTCTTCTATTTCTACTTTCATAAAATTCCTCTTTTATTTACAGATTTTTCCTCCACCTAATACTATATCATCAATATAAAAAACTGCTGATTGTCCTGGAGTTATTGCCCTTTGCGGATTCTCAAAAACAACTTTTATATTATTTCCTTCTCCAATTATTTTTGCTTTTGCTTCTTTACTTGAATATCTTGTTTTTACAGTTACTTCTATCCAATCTTTTATCTCATCTATTAAAAGTAAATTTATATCTGTAACTAAAATTTCTTTTTTATATAACTCTTTTTCTTCTCCTACAATTACTTCATTTTTTTCTTTATTAAATCCTAATACAAATAATGGTACTGGATTTGATATTCCGAGTCCTCTTCTTTGACCAATTGTATAATTATATAAACCTGTATGTGTACCTAATACTTTTCCTTGATTATTTACAATCTTTCCTGATTTTGGTTTTATATTAGAATTATTTTCTAAAAATTTCTTATAATTTCCATCTGGAATAAAACATATATCTTCACTATCTGGTTTATTTGCTACTTTTAGTGTTTTCTCTTTTGCAATTTCTCTTATTTTGTCTTTATTTTCAAAATCTGATAGTGGAAAAACTATATGTTCTATTAATTCTTTAGGAATACTCCATAAAACATAACTTTGATCTTTTTTCCCTGCATTTGATTTTTTTAAAACCCATCTATTATATTTTTTACTAAATTCAGTTTTAGCATAATGCCCTGTTGCAATATATTCACAATCTAGTTCTTTTGCTTTTTCATACATTAATCCAAATTTCATATATCTATTGCATTCAATACAAGGATTTGGCGTTTTTGTGTTTGAATAACAATTTATAAAATCATTTATTACATATTCTTGAAATTGACTCTTAAAATCATATATATAATGTTGTATTCCTAATTCATTACATACATTTTTAGCATCTAAATATGTATTAGAATTACAACAGCTACTCAACGAATATAATTCCATTGTTATTCCTATAACTTCATATCCTTTTTCTTTAAGTAAAACAGCTGATACTGAACTATCAACTCCTCCACTCATCCCTAACAAAACTTTTTTATTTCCCATAAATTTATTTCCTTAATTATTTTAAAAATCCATTTATTATTTGCTCTTCTGCTTCTTTTTCTGTTAAGCCTAAAGACATTAATTTTATTAATTGCTCTCCTGCTATTTTTCCAATTGCAGCTTCGTGTGTTAGACTCGCATCAATATGTCTTGCAGTAACTTGTGGAAGAGAAGAAACTTGTCCTTTATCCATAATAATAGCATCACATTCTACATGTCCAAAACAAACATTATTTCCATAAACTTTTGACACAAATTCTTGTTTTGAATTATCTTTCGCAATAGATCTTGAAATAACATTTGTTCTTGAATTTTCTCCATTTAAGTTTACTTCAAAAAAAGTTTTGGCTATCTGCTCCCCATGTGTCATTATTTTTTCTTTTACTATAAGTGTAGCATCTTTATCAATTTCACCTTTTGTTATTCTTTCACTTGAGTCAACACCTTTTATTTGAACAGTTTCCATTTCTAAAAAAGCTCCAGATTTTAGGTACACTTCTGTAATGGGATTTAAAATTCTTTTTCCATTCCCATCTCCTTCACCATAATGTTTTTCTATATATTTAACTTTTGCCCCCTCTTCCAAGAAAAACCTGTGAATTCCATCATGCTGAGATATGTCACAAGCAGAATTATGAATACCACATCCAGCAACAATTACAACATCAGCATTTTTTCCCACAAAAAAGTCATTATATACTAAATCTTTCATTCCACTTTTAGTTAAAATTACTGGTATATGCACACTTTCGTTTTTTGTATTTTCTTTAATTATAATATCCATTCCATCTTTATCTGTTTTAGATACTATATCAATATTTGCGGTAGTTTTTCTTTCTACTTTTTTTCCATTTTCTCTTAAATTATATGCTCCTTGAGGAGTTTTTTCAATGTCTGCTATTTGTTTTAACAAATTTTTTTCTATACTATTCATTGATATTTTCTCCTTTTTCTAAAAATTTACATACTGATGCTACAAACTTTTTGTTTTCAAAAACTTCTTCTTTTTTACCTACTTTTTTAACTTCTCCATTTACTAATAAGACAATTCTATCTGCTATATCTAATATTCTTTCTTGATGAGTTATAGTAATAATTGTACCTTGTACTTCTTCCCTCATTTTTTTGAATACTTGAATTAAACTATTAAAACTCCATAAATCAATTCCAGCCTCAGGTTCATCAAAAATTGTAAGTTTTGATTTTTTTGCTTCTAGCATAGCAATTTCAATTCTTTTTAATTCTCCACCAGACAAACTATTATCAACTTCTCTTTCAATATATTCTTTTGCACATAAACCTACATCTGATAAATAATCACATATTTCTTTCATTTTTAGTTCTGATTTAGCACCTATATTAATCATATCTTTTACAGTTAATCCTTTAAATTTAACAGGTTGCTGGAAAGCAAATCCTACTCCTAAGTTTGCTCTTTCTGTAATTGATAATTTTGTAATATCTTTTCCATCAAAAATAATAGTTCCAGAATCTGGTATTTCAATTCCCATTATAATTTTAGCAAGTGTTGATTTTCCAGAACCATTTGGCCCTGTAATTGCTATAAATTCATTAGTATCTAATTTTAAATTTACATTATTTAAAATTTGTTTTCCATCTCTTTTAAAATATATATCTTTTAATTCTAGCATTTTTTCTCCTTCATAATTATACTTTATATTAATTTTTGTCTTTTTTTATTTTTCTTCTTGCACAAACTCTACATTTTTCTTTATTTATATCATATCCACAATCTAAACTATTAAGTTCTAAAACTTTGTGAACATATTTTGCTAATTCGTTTAATGTATTATCAGACACTGCTACTTTTAATTTTTCAGCTTCTTCTTCTGCCTCTTCATCTTCTAATCCTAATACATCTCGTAAAAAAACAAAAACTATATCATATGCTTCTAAAACTTTTTTAGCTAAATCTTCTCCTTGTTTTGTTATTTCTATCTTTCCATAAGTTTCATAATTTATAAGCTTATTATCTTTTAAATTATTTAAAGCTTTATTAACACTAGGTTTGCTACAATTCATTTTTTCTGCAATATCTGTAACTCGTATGTCTCCATTTTGTTTTTTTAATATATACATTGTTTTTAAATATTCTTCTAATGCTTTTGATACCATCTAACTTCTCCTTTTGTTAACCTTGGTTAACATTATATTATCATTATTACCTAAAGTCAATAGATAATACAAAAAAGTTAACCTAAGTTAACTTTTTTTGCATAGAATATTTATTTCTTTATTTCTATTAAATCTTCTACAACTCCTTTAACTGTAGATGGCAGTTTTACTACTGGGCGCACACCAATCTTATTAGTATTATCATAGGCTCCGCCACTTATGCCACCATCAAAATATGCAGCCCATAATCCAGTAGAAGCATACTGATATAAAGCACTAAACCAGTATCCCAGACATGCTTTATAACCACTATTATGCGGGAAATATAATGTATCTGTATTTTCTACAAAATGATTACTTACTTTTGTTGGGTCTGTTATTTCAGTTTTTCCATTTTTTTCATTATAACTTTTAAATAATATTTCATATTCTGGTGTTCCTGTAGCTGTTGCTCCTGCTACTCCATTTGCAAATTCACTCCAGTAACTTGACCCTTTTAATCCATTTAATAATGTGTTTCTATTTGTACTAGAATACACTTGATATGTTCCAGCTGTATTTAATCCTGCTCCACTTGGTACCAATTCAATAGGTAGATAATCCTCTAATATTATATATATGTATTGACTTTTATCATTATATAATACTTTCCAATTATTTACTTCTTGATTTTGATTTGTATTATTATTTTTTACAGTTGCTACATAATTTATACTTTTTCCATAATCTTCTGCTGTTATTTGACTCATCAATGTTGGATATATAACATTGATTACTACTTCTATGTCTGTTACTTCATTATAATTATTTGTATCTGTTGGTGTATATGTAACTTTAAATCTATCTATTCCCCCGTTTCCTACTAAGGTTTCTAATGAATCTTGAAACCTAAATCCCGTTGGTAATTTTATATCTGATAATTTTTGACCATAATTTGCTGTTAATCCAGTTGGTACTGTGTATTGAGGTATTGCCTTTTCTACTTCTATTAAAACTTCTATATCTTTTATTTCTTTATTATCTTCTGATGTGTAAGTAACTTTAAAACTATTTATTCCTACATTTCCTACTAGTGTTTCCAATGAATCTTGAAATTTAAATCCTTCTGGCAATTCTATATCTGCTAATTTTTTTCCATATGTCGCTATTAATCCTGTTGGTATTGTATAATCTGGTATTATCTCCCCACCTGTTTCTCCTGTACTCTGAGTATATTCAATTTTCAATCCAAAGTTTAATTTACTTTCATTATCAAGAATATTTGTTACATCTTCTGGCCATTCTACTGTAAAATGTATCTTACATCTATCTTCTACTTCTATTTTTGGATGCCCTACTTTTATTTCTTCTAATCCTGTTATTTTTATTTTTTCACTTCCTGTTATATTAGTAGGTGTTACTGCCTGCACTTCTGCTGGCATTGTTCCTACATTTACTATATCTACTGAGAATTCTACTCCTGCTCCTGGATATGCTAGATCTCCTACATTTACTGTTAATGTATTTTTATCTGCTGATATTTCTGCTGTTGTTTTTTCTTCATTTGCTCCTATATTTTTTACTATTTCTGCATTTTGAAATTCTAAGTCAAATGTTCCTTTTGCATTTGCTGTTCCTGTTATGGTTAATGAATCTGAAAGTATCGCATATCCTACTGCTAGAATTAATAACAATATTATAAGCATTACTATTAATACTTTTTTGTTATTTAACCTTACTTTCATTTTTCATTCTCTCCTTAATTATTTATTATATATTTTACCATAAAAAAAACTTAATACAATTTCATTTAAATTACATTTACATTGCTAGTAGAACTACTATGTAGATAATAATTTGTATACAAAGATTAGCAAATCCTTGATATAATATTAAGTTTAGAGGATTTTCTTATTATACAAATAAAAACTCGAAAAAACTATGTTCTTTCGAGTTTTTTATATTATTTATTAGATTTCTACGTATCCACCAATCATTTTACTTTCTTTAACATTTTTTAAATAATTACGTCCACCAGAAATAACAACTTTATCTCCTGTTTCTAAAATACCTTTAGCTTTTAATTTTTCTAATCCAGCTTCTACTGTATTATCTATAGATTCTTTTGAATCAACGTAAACTGGATGAATATTCCAAACTAATCCTAATTGACGGAAAGTTCTTTTATTGTCTGTTATAGCAAGAATTGGACATCCTGCACCCATACCTGATAATCTTCTTGCTGAATCTCCTGTATGTGTATAAGCAACTATAGCATCTGCTTTAGTATTTTTTGCAATTACACAAGTAGAATAAGCAATATTGTCTTCTAAATCTTTTAATTGAATTTTATCTTTATCATCAAATCTTTTCCAATAATTAACTTCTGGTTCTATTCTGTTTGCAATTTTTACCATTGTTTGAACACATTCAAGTGGGAATTTACCCATTGCACATTCTCCTGAAAGCATTATTGCACTTGTTCTATCATATATAGCATTTGCAACATCTGATGCCTCTGCTCTTGTTGGTAATGGATTGCTCATCATTGATTCTAACATTTGTGTTGCTGTTATGGCTGGTCTATATGCTCTATTACATAATTTTATAAATTTCTTTTGCATTACTGGTGGTTCAGTAAAATCAGTTTCTGTTGCCATATCTCCACGAGCTATCATTTGAGCATCTGCTGTATAAGCAATGTCTTCCATATTTGATAAACCTTCAACATTTTCAACTTTTGTTATAATTTTTATATCTTTTCCACCATTTTCATCTAATACTTTTCTAACTTGTGCTATATCATCTAAATTTCTAGCAAATGAAATAGCTACATAATCATATTCATGTTCACAAGCTGTTTTTAAATCATTTATATCTTTTTCTGCTAATGCTGGTAAACGAATTATTGTTCCTGGTAAGTTCATTGTTTTTCTACTTCCTAAAGGATTTCCATGAACTACTGTACAAACTATATCTTTATCTACTACTTCATCAACTTTTAATTCAATTGCACCATCATCTATTAAAATTTTTGTTCCTGGTTCAACATCTTTATATAATTCTTTATAAGATACTGAAACCCTATTTTCATCCCCTGTTATATCTTCATTTACTAATGTGAATTTTTGTCCATCTTCTATTTTTATTTTATCATTTTTTCCTGTATATAACATTCCTGTTCTTATTTCTGGACCTTTCATATCAAGAATCATTGGAATAGGTAAATCCATTTTTTCTCTTAATTCTATAATTTGATTAGTTTTATCTGCTTGCTCATCCCAACTTCCATGTGAATAATTAACTCTACATACATTTAATCCTGCTTCAAATAATTCTTTTAATATTGTTTCACTAGCTGGACCTATTGTACCAACTATTTTTGTTTTTCTTAAATTTGCTTTCATTTTACTTCTCCCTTATCTAAGATATTTTACCAATGGTTAGTATATCACAATTTTACTTTTAAATTCAAGTATTTTTCTTAAAAATATTGATTTTTTGAGATTTCACGTTATATTTTGTATATTCTTCTACTAAAGTATTTATTTCTGCTCCTAATAAAATTATATACATACAAACATAAACCCACATCATAATTAAAATAATAGATGTTAAACTTCCATATGTGTTAGAAAATCCTTCAAATAAATTTATATAAATTGAGAAAATCCATGAAGTTAAATACCAACCAATTGATGCAAAAATTGCACCATATATCTGATTTTTAAATTTATTTTTCTTTCTTGGAATAAACTTATAAATAAGCAAAAACACAATAAACATTGCTATTACTAAAATAAAACCACGAATTTTTAAAATATATGCTGTA
>CANEMG010000020.1 GCA_947428535.1 uncultured Clostridium sp.
ACAATTCCTTGTTTTTTCATATCTACATATTCTTCTTTAGCAGCATCAAAACCTATTCCTGGTTTGCTTGATTTTACTTTATCTAATATTACAGCACCTTCTAATCCTGCATTTATAGCAATTTGTTTTACTGGTTCTTCTAAGGCTTTTAATATGATTCTTACACCTATTTTTTCTTCTTCAGAAACTTCTTCTAAAAGCTTTTCTACTTTTGGAATTACATTTACATATGCTGTTCCACCACCTGGTAAAATTCCTTCCTCTACAGCAGCTTTTGTAGCTGATAATGCATCTTCAATTCTTAATTTTTTCTCTTTCATTTCTACTTCTGTTGCTGCACCAACTTCAATAACTGCAACACCACCTGCAAGTTTTGCTAAACGTTCTTGAAGATTTTCTTTATCATAACTTGATTTTGTTTCATCTATATTGTTTCTTATTTGATTTATTCTACTCTCTAATGTTTTTTTATCCCCCATACCATCAACAATTATTGTATTTTCTTTAGTAGCTTTTACTTGTTTTGCTCTACCTAATTGTTCTAATGTTGTATCTTTTAATTCTAACCCAAGTTCTGAAGTTATAACTTCTCCTCCTGTTAATATTGCTATATCTTCTAAAGTTTCTTTTCTTTTATCTCCAAATCCTGGAGCTTTAATTCCTACTACATTTAATATTCCTCTTAATTTGTTTAATATTAATGTTGATAAAGCTTCATTTTCAAAATCTTCTGCTATTATAACAAGTTTTCCACTTTGACTTGTTATTTGTTCTAATAATGGTAGAATTTCTTGGATATTTGAAATTTTCTTATCTGTAATTAATATAAACGGATTATCCATTACGGCTTCCATTTTTTCTGTATCTGTTACCATATATGGAGATACATATCCTTTATCAAATTGCATTCCTTCTACTACTTTTACTTCTGTTGATGATGTTTTTGATTCTTCTATTGTTATAACTCCATCTTTTGAAACCTTTTCCATTGCATCTGCTATTAAATTTCCTATTTCTTGATTATTAGCAGAAATACTTGCAACTCTTGCTATATCTTCTTTTCCTTTTATTGGAGCACTTATATTTTTTAATTCTTCTATTACTTTTTCTGCTCCTTTATCCATTCCTTTTTTTATAGCTAATACATCACCACCAGCAGCAACGTTTTTTACACCTTCTTTTAACATTACTTGTGCTAATACAGTTGCTGTTGTTGTTCCATCTCCTGCAACATCATTTGTTTTTGTAGATACTTCTTTTACTAAACTTGCTCCCATATTTTCAAAGCTATCTTCTAATTCTATTTCTTTTGCTATTGTAACACCATCATTTGTAATTAATGGTGCTCCAAAACTTTTATCTAATACTACATTTCTTCCTTTTGGTCCTAATGTAACTTTTACTGTATCAGCTAATTTATTAACTCCTTCTAATAATTTCTTTCTAGCATCTTCGCCATATAATATTTCTTTTGCCATATCAATAATTCTCCTTTCAAAAATATAAATGAATTTTTTATTTTACTATTGCTAATATATCATTTTGTCTTACTATTATATATTCCATTCCTTCATATTTCACTTCTGTTCCTGAATATTTACTAGTAATAACTTTATCTCCTTTTTTTACTTGCATTTCAACTTTTTTTCCGTTTTCATCTATACCACCTGGTCCTATTTCAACTACCTCAGCTATTTGTGGTTTTTCTTGAGAACCAGAAGATAATATTATACCACTTTTGGTTGTTTCTTCTGCTTCTACCATTTTAATTAATACTCTGTCATTTAATGGTTGTATCATTTTTATTTCCTCCTTTATTTTTGATTTAAAATTCTAAAATTGTTATAATTAAAAATTAGCAGTCTAGGTTTTTGACTGCTAATAATTTATACCCTTTTTTAATAATTGTCAATACATATTCTAAAAAAATTTCATTTTTTTATCTACAATTTCTAAATTATTTATATCAAAATTTATTAGTTTAACTCCATACTCTAATAACTTTTTATCATATTCATTCTCTTTAAGTTTTAATTCTAACTTTTTAGAATTTTTTGGTAAATCTTTTATATCTAAATTATATTCCTGTAATATATCATTTATTCCTTTTTCAATAGATTTTAAAACATATTTTCTAATTTTTTCAATAAGTTCTTGTTTGGTAAAATGTTTTCTAATTCCTATAATTTTACTAAAAAACATTTTAGGATTTTCTATTTTAAAATCGTAATATCCCTCCAAATATACATATTTTTCTTTATTTATTAAATTTAAATTTTTTGTCTCAATTTCTAATAAAAATTTGTTACGTTTTATTTCATCTCTGTTCAAAAATACTACACATAAATCATCTTCTTCTGTTTTTCTAATGTGTAAGTCCTTCCACTCTTCTTCTATTTTGGATATCTCATTTTTTACTAAATAAATTCCATTTTCTTCTTTTGTATCACATACCTCTCCTTTATATATAAGTGCTACAAACTCATTGTTACCAATATCAATAATATCATCTGTATTAATATCATATTTCATAAAAATCATATCATTTGTTAATTTATTACATCTTATAATCTTACTATTAGATAGTATCTCTTCTATTTTCGCAAATTTCATAATTGACCTTCCTTTAAATTGTTAAAAATTATGCTAAAATTTAATCTTTTTATATAAAAGTATTATTATGCATATTTATACAAATATACATTTTTTTGTCTAATAGAAAAATTCTATTAGACAATTAATTTTATCTATTTTTTATTTTCTTTTGCTGCTTTTACAAATGCTTTGAATAATGGTGCAGGTCTATCAGGCCTTGATTTAAATTCTGGATGGAATTGTCCTGCTATAAAAAATGGATGATTTATATTTTCTACTATTTCAACTAAACTTCCATCTGGAGATGTTCCTGAACAAATAAGTCCTGCTTGTTCTAATCTTTGTTTATAATCATTATTATACTCGAATCTATGTCTATGTCTTTCATTAATATTTTCTTCTTCATATATTTTATATGCTAATGTATCTTTCTTAATTGTACAAGGATATGAACCTAATCTCATTGTTCCACCTTTTTTAGTAACACCTTTTTGATCTTCCATAATATGTATAACTGGATTTTTAGTTGTACTACTAAATTCTGCTGAATCTGCATCAGAAATTTTTAAAACATTTCTAGCAAATTCTACTACTGACATTTGCATTCCTAAGCAAATTCCTAAAAATGGTACATCATTTTCCCTAGCATATTTTATTGTTGTTATTTTACCATCAATTCCTCTATTCCCAAAACCTCCTGGAACTAAAATACCATCATAATCTTTTAATATTTCATTTACATTGCTTTCATTTATTGTTTCAGAATCTATAAAAATAACATTTACTTTTACTCCATTTGAAAAACCACCATGTCTTAAACTTTCTGCAACTGATAAATACGAATCTTGTAATTGCATATATTTTCCAACTAATGCTATATTTACTTCACCTTTTAAATTTCTTATTGTATCTATTAATTTTTCCCATTCTTCATTTTTAGGTTCTATTTTTTCTAGTTTTAACTTTTTACATATAGCTTTTGCTAACCCATACTCTTCAAGCATAAGTGGTACTGCATATAAATTTTCAGCAGTAAGGTTTGGTATAACATTTTCTGGTCTAACATTACAAAATAAAGCTAATTTTTCTCTTATTTCAGATGGAATTTCAACTTCTGTTCTACAAACAAGCACATCAGGTTTTATTCCAAAACTTTGCAATTCTTTAACAGAGTGTTGAGTTGGTTTAGATTTTAATTCATTTGAACCACTTATATATGGTAATATAGTTACATGAATATATGAAACATATTCAGGATCTTTTTCAAGTCCAACTTGTCTAATTGCTTCAATAAAAGCTAGTCCTTCTATATCCCCTATTGTTCCACCAATTTCTGTTATAACTATATCTGCTTTTCCATCAAAACTGTATATTTTTTCTTTTACTTCATTTGTAACATGAGGAATTACTTGAACAGTTTTTCCTAAATAATCTCCTCTTCTTTCTTTATTTATAACAGATTGATATATCTTTCCTGAAGTAACACTACAGTTTTTATTTAAATTAACATCTGTAAACCTTTCATAGTGTCCTAAATCTAAGTCAGTTTCTGCACCATCTTCTGTTACAAAAACTTCACCATGTTCATATGGACTCATTGTTCCTGGATCAACATTTATGTATGGATCAAATTTTTGATTTACAACATTATACCCCCTATTTTTTAATAGTCTTCCTAGTGATGATGCTGTAATTCCTTTTCCAAGTCCTGACACAACTCCTCCTGTTATAAAAATATACTTTGTGCTCATTTTTTTCACCTCCATTTATTCCTCGTATCCTAATAATTCTGGTTCACAAGTTAAATTTATTCCTAAGCTTTTTAATACTTTTTGTTCAGCCATAGATATAATATAAGAACTATGTGCTTCTAATCCTCCAAGTTTATCTATAGCTTCAAGAGTTTTTTCTATGATTGGATTTGTTTTAGAACATATGCTTAATGCAATTAAAACTTCTGGTAAATTTAAAGAATAATTTCTTTTATATGATGTTTTTTGTTTTAATTTTAAAATTGATCCTAAAACTGATGGAGAAAGCAAATATACATCATCAGGTATTCCAGAAAGTTCTTTTATAGTATTTATTAGCAATGCACTAGAAGCACTTAAAAGCTCTGATTCTTTTCCAGTTATTACTTTTCCATTTTCTAATATTATTGCAACAACATTTGCATTTTCTTTTTCAGATTTTTCTAATGCATACTTTACTACTTCTCTATCTGAAGCTGTAATTCCAATATTATTCATTAATTTTTTTATTGTTTCTACTGTTTCTTCACTTCCGATTCCTTTTTTAAAATCGCATAAACTTGCATAATATCTTCTTATTATTTCCATCTTAGCTGCTTTTTGAGCAGACTCATCATTAATTATACATTTGCTTATTGTATTTACTCCCATATCAGTAGGAGAATTATATATATATTCACCTGTTATTTTATTTAATATATTTTTCAAAATTGGAAATGCTGATAAATCTCTATTATAATTTACTGCTTTTACATTATATTCTTCTAAATGAAATGAATCTATCATATTTATATCACCTAAATCTGCTGTAGCAGCTTCATATGATATATTTACAGGATGCATAAGTGGTAAATCCCAAACAGGAAATGTTTCAAATTTTGCATATCCTGCTTTCACTCCTCTTTTATATTCATGATATAACTGTGATAAGCATGTTCCTAGTTTTCCACTATTTGGTCCTGGTGCTGTAACAACAACTAATTTTTTTGTAGTTTCTATATATGGATTTTTTCCATATCCTTCTTCACTTACAATTGTTTCAACATCATCTGGATATCCTTTTGTAGGAGTATGCAAATATACTTTTACATCTTTGTTCTCTAGCGTTTGTTTTAATTTATCAACTGTTTCTTGTCCAGTATACATTGTAATTACTACACTGTTTATTAAAATCCCTAATTTAGAAATATTTTCTATTAATCTTAAAAGTTCAATATCATACCCAATTCCATAATCTGCTCTAATTTTATTTTTTTGGATATTATTTGCATTTATACAAAAAATTATTTCTAAGTTTTCTTTAAATTCTTGTAAAAGCTTTATTTTAGCATCTGGATTAAATCCTGGTAAAACTCTACTTGCATTATAATCATCAAATATTTTTCCTCCAAATTCCAAATATAATTTATTGTCAAACATTTTTATTCTTTCTTCTATCTTTTCTTTTTGAATTTTTAAATATTTTTCATTATCAAATGCTAATTCCATTTCCTACTCCTCATTTTCTATATATTATTTCTAAAAAAAACAAAACGAATTTTAGATTTTCTATGCAATAAAATTGCTAGAAAAAACAAAAAAACAGATTTAAAAAATGAGTTTTTTTTTTAAATCTGTTTCGATTTAGATTCGCTTATTAATTTCTTTCGACATAATTATTTTACCACTTAAAAAAAGTGAATGCAAGCAATTTTTATTATTTTATACAAAATATTCTACTCTTTTCTACAATTTTTTAAAATTTTGGGGGCATTTTTTAGCACCATTTTTGAATATATTTTTCATTATTTTAATATGATTTTTTTTAGGAAATTTTGTTGTAATTTATTTATCTTTATATTATAATCTAATTATTAAACGGAGGATAAAATGATTATATCGAAATTTACGCCAGATCAAAATTCTATAAAACAAGAATTAGAAGTATTAAATAACATTTTAAATGAGCAAAGAAAACTAAAAAAGACTTTACTTTTATACCTTGAAAAAATTTCTGAAGGTATTTTTAATGCAACAGATCCGCAAGATGCAAATTCTTTAGTTTCTTGTCTTAATAGTATAAAAAAGAGTTTTGAAAATTTAAAAGGTAATATAAATGAAATTATTGAGTTAAAACATTATTTAGAAGATGCTTTATATACAAACTCTTTAGATAATTTTTCATTAGATGAATATAATAGCAAATATCTTGAACTATTTGAAAAAATTTCAGATGATAATGTTTTCTATTATTCGTTTATTGAATCACTTTTAAAATTTATGTGTGTCGTATTTCCAGAAAATGTACCAGAAATACATTCTGATGAATATGATTATAATAAAAAAATTGAAGAAATAGCTGAAAAAAATATTTTAGAGCCATCATCTTCTGAAGACACTACTGAAAGAACTCTTGTAGAAACTTTACCTATAAATGATGATATAGAAGAAGTTTCTATACATGAAGAAACTTCTGATGAACCAGATAATTCTTCATATGATGAAATCAATAGTTTTACAAATTCAGAAAATAATATTTTAGAAGATAATTTTGAATCTTATTCTGATGAGAATATTAATGACAATATCTCTCTTTCTGAAGACATTGCAGATAATAATTTCGATAACACTATTAATACTGATGAAGATATTATAGATAACGATTTAGACAATAATGTTACTATTGAAGATGAAGAAAGCAGTTTAGATGATGAATTAGAAAGCTCTCTTCTAGAGGAAATTGTTGAAGGACAATTATTATTAGATTATAATCTTTTAGCTAAGAATATATATTCTGAAAATTTATCTGATACCTCTGATAATAATGATACAAATTCATTAGAAGAAGACTTTTCATTAGATAATAATTCTTTAGATAATGAATTAGATGATTCTGAAAATATTTCAGAAAACAACTATGATGAGATATCTAAAGATATTACTGATGATGAAACTTTGCCATCTAGTGAAAGTATTTCAGAGGATAATTTAGAAGAAGAAAAAATTTCAGATGATACATTAGAAGATAATAGTATTTTAGATATTGAATTAGAAAATTCCTTGTTAGAAGGAATTTTAGAAGAACAATTATTTGAAGATGAAAACTCTGATGTACAATTGTTAGAAGATGAAGATTTAGAAGACTCACTAGTTAATCAAGATTTTACTGATACTATAGATACTTTGATAAAAAATGATGTTGCTCAAGACAATAACTTAGAAGAATCTGAAAATATTCCAGAAGACAACTATGATGAAATTTCTAAAGATAATGCTGATGATGAAACTTTATCATCTAATGAAATCATTTCAGAAGATAATTTAGAAGAAGAACAGCTTTCAGATGATACATTAGAAGATAATAGTATTTTAGATATTGAATTAGAAAATTTATTATTAGAAGAAATCATAGAAGAACAATTATTTAAAGATGAAAATTCTGAAGTACAATCATTAGAAGATGATGTTTTTGAAGATTCAATAATTGATAAAGATTTTGTTGATACTATAGATACTTTAATAAAAGATGAAGTTATTCAAGATAATAACTTAGAAGATTCTGAAAATAGTTTAGAAAATAAAAACACTCAAGATATTGAATTAGAAGATTCTTTATTAGAAGAAATTTTAGATGAACAATTATTAGAAGATAAAAATAATGAAGTTTCATCTGAAGAAAGTAATATTGAAAAAATAATAAATGATGAAAACTTCTTAAATGAAACTTTAAATATTTCTTTATCTGATGATAGTTCTAATAATATCATTGACATTCTTGATGAACTTATTATTGATGATAATTTGTCTCAAGCTCCAGCTTTTACAGAACTTGCAAATACTGTATCTGTTGATGAGCATGATATTGAGGAAGATGATGATAGTATTCAAGAAGAAACTTCAGAAAATATAGAAATTCCTGAATTCGTAGAAAAAATGCTAATAGTCTATGAAAAAGATAACAAAGCTATTTTACCTTACTCTATATTAGAACTAGAAGAATGCTTTTCTAATAATCCTGAAAAATATTCTTCTATACAAGATATTATAGATAAAGAATATACTGTTTCTACTACTAATTATAAAAATACATCTTTTGTAAGATTTAAAACAACATTTAACTTAGCAAAAAACAAATCTAATTTGTCTTTTATAGAATCACTTAATTTATCAAATGAATTATTCTTTAATTCTAATGCTGAACCAATTATTATAGCAGCTTGTAAAAATACTGATGAATTAGATATATACCTAAGTTGTTTAGCAGATAATGTTTTAGAAGATTTTAAATGCTTTGAAATAAAATACATATAAATAAAATTTAAGAGTATAATAAAAATTAATCAATCTTTATTATACTCTTATTTTGTATCTTTTTTTATTTTATCTCTACCTTTTCTCCTACTATTCCTAAAACTGTTGATGGTAATTTTACCATTGGTCTAACCCCTACGCCTATACTATCATTACGGTTATATGGATTAGTATGTACCCCACCACACTTATAATTACTATATGCCTGTAAAAGTATTCCAAATACATTAGTAGAATACGTTGTACTTTTATTAGTCAACCAATAGAAATATGTTCCATTTTGTGCAACCTGATGTGGTACATATAATTTATCTGTAGAATTTAATGCAACTCCAGTTAACATATCATTTTTTACAAAATTTGTTCCATATTTTTCATTATAACTTGATATCAATTCTTCTAAAGATGCTCCTCCTCTTGCTGCTGCTCCTGATACTCCATTTGCAAATTCACTCCAATAACTTTCTGTCTCTAGTGCTTTTAATAATGCATCACTACTTGTATTTGAATATACAT
>CANEMG010000021.1 GCA_947428535.1 uncultured Clostridium sp.
TGAAAAGAGCCACTAAAATATTTTATTAAAAGTGGCTCTTTTTATTAGAAAAAACTATACCTAATATATAAACTTGTTATATTTCTTATGTAGATTTTATTCCAAAAATAAATTTAACAAAACCTCTTAAGAACTTTGGTACTTTCTTAACAACAATTGTCATATTTAACCTCCTATTTACCTAGTAAAAATTTTATGCCTCCTATTAGTAATCCTATACCAATAATAAATATCCAGGCAACTGGAGGAAGAAATAACACTAATAATATTCCTACTCCAAGACCTATTAGTATTCCAGATATAATCTTTTTAAATTTGCAAAAAAACATTTTACTTCCTCCTTTTTATATATAATATTAAAAATAAAGTTATTATGTGAGTATAATATACTATAATTTTATGCAACAAAAAACACTTTAAACAAACTAGTTCAAAGTGTTTCTTTTTTTATTCATTTTCATCTTCATCATCATCTTCTTCTGTTTCATCATCTTCATAATCATCTATTTCAAAAGAACAGTGTGAACAATCTCCATCCATACATCCATCACAATAATACTCATCTTCTTCCATTACTGCTCCACCAACATATGCTATATCTTCTAATAAATCTAATGTTTCACACTCACTAAGTATTTCATCATCTACTTTAATTTCTGAAATTTCAAAATCTTCAACATTGTCTTCTATTTTAAATCTTATTACAACAACACAAGGATTATCATCACACACTGCTTCACCTGTAAAATCCACATACACTTGATTGTTTTCTTTAAAAACATTGTAATTTATATTATCAAAAAATGATTCAAATAGTTCTCCTATTTTGAAGTCTGGTATAGCATTAAATTCACCATTGCAAATTAATCCTATATATTTCTCATCAGTTACATTTTCATTCATATAACAAACTCCTCTTATTTTTTATTTTTCTTGTCTTTTAAATTTTTTATTTCCAAACTTGGAAATGCATTCATTAATCTATTTCTTAATATAGACTTTTTCTTAAAGTTTGCTCTTACTTGTTTTGTAAATTCTTCTGAAGTTAATTTTATATTTTTCATCGTGTTATCAATTTTATTTTTAGAAATCTCTTCAAACAATTCTTTTTTATTTTTAACTATACTAGATACGATTTGTTTTTGTTCTTTTTGCTTTAACTCATATTCAGCACGTTTCTGTTTTATTTTAGAACTTATTTTTTCTTTTTCTTCTACTATTTTATTATTAAATGCTATTCTTTGTTTGTTTATCTTCTCTGCTAATTCTCTAGGTGTTTCTAATATTGTAGTTGATACGTTCTTTCTTGTATATTTAACTTTTCTTTGAAATTTTAATTCTTTAAGTTTTAATCTTCTTCCAAATACTATAACATTTGAACTAGCTTTCATTAAAGCTTCTTCTGTTTTATCTTTTACCTTTTCTCCTATTTCTTCTGTATTATCTCTACTAGAATAAATCTCTCCTTTAAAACTTAGAATTATTCTAAATGAAATTATAAAATCTATAGCAAATGCACTACACAAAACTATTGTAATAGTATGTCTATATAGATCTGGTATGCTTAAGTAAATATTTTCAAAAAATGGATTTATAATACAAAGTATAACAGAACCCGCAATTCCAAAAGGAAGTAATGTTTCTAAGCAAATTCTTCCATTTATGTTGAACTTTCTATTTTTATAATCCCACCATCTTGCATTAAATAATTTTTCCATAACATAGCTTGTTAAATATTCTAAAGTTCCACAAATTACTGTTGATAAAACAAATAAGACTGGTATATCATCTGTATATCTGTTAAGTAATATTGTTATTATAACAACTCCTACTCCATATACTGGACAATATGGTCCTATTAAAAAACCTCTATTTACAAACTTTTTTACTTTTAGTATTCCTCCAACAGATTCCATAAGCCATCCTGCAAAAGAGTAAGTAAAAAATAATAAAATATATAGTTCTATTTCTTGTAACATATTTACTCCTTTTTAAATTTTCTAAAATATATCATAAATATAAACATTATACAATTATTTTCTTTTCATTTTACGTAATAAATCTTTTTGATCGCTATCTATTCTATATGATTCTATCATTTTTTGTAAAGTTTTATTAAATGTAAATTTGTCTAAATTATTTTTTCCTTTTAGATATTTCATTGCTTTATTATTGTATTTTATTCCTATTTCTGCCAAAGTCCATGCTACTCCCATTTTTACATAATAGCCTTCATGTGTTACATTATTTAACTCTTTTAATACTTCATCTACATATTCATCTGTCATAAAATAGTCTAGCATCGAAATTACTGCAAATCGAACTTCAAATTCTTTATCTGATTTTGTATATGATAAAATAAAATTCCAATATTCTTTTAAGTCTTTATCTTTAATTTTTAATGTTGGAACAAAAGTGTCATTTATTGCCCAGCTATCTATTCTTGGAACAAATCTTTTTATATAATCTTCTTTTTCTTTTAGTTCCATTTTGCTGTATGCAATAATTAACCCTTGAAGTATAACTTCTTCAAAATATTTTACATTTTCTTTTTTTGCAAATTCTTCCCAATTATCATTTTCTTTTAAGATTTCTTTAGCCAATTTTCTTAAAATTGGTATACGTATTCCAAGCATTTCTTTATTTGTATCTGGGCATAAGCCTGCATTAAATTCTTTATATTTTTCATCTTTTAATTCTATTAATTTTTCTATTACTTCGTTCATTTTTTATATAATCAATCTAATCAAAATATTATTCTATTTATTTGATTAATTTCCTTTCTTTTTTTCTAATTATATTTTTCCAATATTAAGCAATTTTATTTAAGAACTTATGTTTGTATATTATCACACTAATTTTTATCAGTCAACTTTTATATTGCAATATTTAATCTTTTTTTTATTTCTGGTATTTTATTCTTAGTTTGATTATATCCGTTTTGATACATTTTATCCATTTTACTTGTTTCTAATAATCCAACTGATGGTTCTTTTATTTTAAGTAAATAATCTGCTCCATCCCATTCATATTTATATAATTCGTGACATAATATAGAAAAAGATTTATTTAATACTTCATATATATTTTTGCAACAACTTTTAGACTTATCTTCTGTAAATACTATACTTAAAACTTTATCTGCGCCTGCTCTTTTAGTTTCTCTCCAAGGTAAATTCTCTGCTATTCCTCCATCTACTAAAAGATCATTTCCAATTCTACATGGTGAAAATATTCCTGGATAACTGCAACTTGCTTGAACTGCACTACCTATGTTCACATCATTTATGTACTCTACTTCTTCCCCATATTTTTTTACTATGTTATTTGAAAATACATATAATTTTTCATTAGAAATATTTACTGCTGGTATTAGTAATGGCATTTTTATTTGTTTTATATTATTTATTCCTTTTTTGCCACACATCTCGTTTATTAGATTTTTAATTGTAATACCACTATTTAATCCATCAATTTCAAATCCCTTTCCCTTAATAAGATTTTTAATTAGTTTCTTAACATTTCTTAAATCAACATATTTAATAGATTTAGCATATTTTTTAAATATTTCATAAATTTCATCTGTGTTATATCCGCAAGCATATAATGTTGCAACAATACTTCCTGAAGAAGTCCCTGAAATATAATCAAACTTAATTCTAGCTTCTTCTAATGCTTTTATTGCTCCTATATGTGAAACTCCTTTTATTCCACCTCCTGATAAACTTAAACCTAATTTCATAAAATCACCCTAGATATACTATTCGTGATAATATAAAAATGTTAAAATCAATATTAAAACCCCTAAATTGCTAAATTTAGGGGCATACAAAGTAATAATTGATAATATATTAACGCATTTGTGTCATAGAAGATAGACCACTCATAAATATTGCGTATTGTGTTAATATTCCTATTATTGAATTTGGATTGCTTTGTGAACTTTCATAAGCATTTTTTAATAATTCTTGAAATAAATTTCCAAATTCCTCTTCTGTGTAATCATTTAATATTAATGCATTTTCTTCTGATAACTCTTCTATTTCTACATCAGAATTAAACTTATATGCTAACTCGCATTTAGATATTTTCATATCTTCATCTTCCATTAATCTTTCTATGTCATTCAAATCTACATTAACTGTCATATTGTTTTCATCTTTTTTCTCTGTTCTTAATGCTATTTTATAATTTTCATCTTCATAATCTTTTAGTGAATATGCTTCTTCTACATCTGCTTTATTATAAATATTTGCAATTTCTAAAGTAGCTATTCCAATTTTATTTTCATACTTATTATTAAATGTTAAATTTACAGTTTGACCTACTTCTTCATCTTCACTTTTTGATGAATATATAGATAATAATATTGTGCTTTCGTTTTCTTTATTATCTATTATAAATTCTATTTTATCTTCACCAGATACTATATCTGTTTTAACAGTTTTTGATTCTTTTTCATATACAGAAATGTTTACATCTTTCTCTTCCATGTCTGCTATTTCTGCTTCACTTATAATAACATCTTCTTTCAATTCTTCTAGTGATTCTTTGTTACCATTTTTTTCATATAATTCTACGAATTCTGGATCTTCAAAAAGCTCTGTAGTAATATTTCTTTCTATTTGTGCTATTTCTTTTGTTGTTAATGTAAGTGTATATTTATTTGCTGTTACTTCTGTTCCATTTACATCTGTTTTAACTTTTTTTTCAGTTTTATATTTATTACTGTCTATACTATCATCTATTTTTTGTAAGTATTTTTCCTTTAAATTTTCAATTTTCTTTACATCTTCTTCTGAATATGCTGATTCTATCTTATCTGGTATTTGCTGAATTGTTTCTTCATCTAATCCAAAAGTTCTAGCTAGTTTCTTTAAATCTCTATTTTCTAATGACAAATATTTTTCATGTAATTCATCAATTTGAATTCCTAATGTTTCATTATTCATCAAAAATTCTAAATTGAAATATTCATTTTGTGAATCTGTGACTTTTAGTAATGCATGCTCCTTTTTATTTTTCATATCTGACTTTGCATCTATAGTAGCTTTCATTTCTTGTCCATTAGATTCTACTTCTAATTCTAAATTAAGTTCTGTTGGCTCTTTCGCACTTCTTTCAAATAACTCATCTAAAGGTTTTACATTTACCTCTTTTAATTCTTTTACATTGTCTGCTAAATATTTTTTAAACATTTTTTCTGGTGACTTAAATACATCTGTTGCTACATATGCATACGCTATTCCACAAACAATAAGTACAGCTAATACTAGTATTATCCCCATAATACTTTTACTTTTTTTATTTTCCATTTACCTTTCCTTTCTTTAGACAAAAATCTTTACTTAATAATATGAAATACTAATTACTTTTCAAAATTTTCCCTAAATTTAATATATCTGTATTATATATGTATATTTTATTTTTTTCAATACATTTACTTTTTATTCTACTTATTTACATAAAACTCATTTTTCTTAGAAATCTTTACTTTTTTCATTATATTTGATATGCTTTAAGTAATTTTGAAAAGAGGTTGATAGGTTTGAATAGAATAAGAAAAAATAATATAGATAATGGTGAAATAAATGATAAAAAACACTCTCACCTAACGTTAAAAAGAATTAAAATAATATTAATATCAATTTTAATTTTAATAATTTTACTTGCAATAAATACAGGTATTTCTGTTTCAAGATGGCAAAATTTAGCTAGAGATATGATATCCAATACTCCTTCTCAGGTATTAGATACAGATGGAAATTTAATTGCTGAACTTGGAACAAATAAGAATACCAAAAATGTCTCATTATCAGATATACCAGACAATTTAAAAAATGCATACATTTCAATTGAGGATCAACGTTTTTATAAACATCCTGGTGTAGATTTTCCAAGAACTACTGCTGCAATATTTTCATACATTAAAAATTTAGGTTCTTCTTCTTTTGGTGGAAGTAGTATTACACAACAATTAGTAAAAAATTTAACTGGAGACAACTCTTCTAAAGTAACCAGAAAAGTAAATGAATGGATTAAAGCATTAGCTATTGAGGGGGTTCTTGAGAAAGATGAAATATTAGAATCGTATTTAAATATTATATATGTAGGTCCAAATATTTATGGGGTTGGATTAGGTGCAGAGTACTATTTCAATAAAGATATAGAAAATTTAAGCTTAGCTGAATGTGCTTTTTTAGCTGGCATTAATAATTCTCCTAATTCCTATAACCCATTTGGTGAAAAAGACAACTCTGAAAAAATTGTTAAAAGAACAAAAACTGTTCTTGCAAAAATGTATGAACTTAAATACATTTCAGAAGAAGAATATAATAAAGCTATTAAAGAAACTGATAATGGATTAAAATTAAAAAATGGAAAAATTGAATCTTCTGATAATAAAGGTATTTATTCTTATCATACAGATGCTCTAATTGCTGAAATTATAGAAGATATTTCTAGAAAGAAAAATATATCAACTGACTTTGCAACAAATTATATACATATGGCAGGACTTAAAATTTATAGTACTCAAAATACTAAAATTCAAAATGAAATTGAAAAAGAACTTTCAAAAAAAACATATACTTTAAAATCTAAATCCGACAACTCTGTTACAGCTCAAGCTGCAATGGTTATAATAGATCATTCAACTGGTCAAGTTGTACGGTTGTGTTGGTGGTTTGGGAGAAAAAGAAACTTCAAGAGGATTTAATAGAGCTACACAAGCTTTAAGGCAAACTGGATCAGCAGGAAAACCATTAGCAGTTTTAGCCCCTGCTCTTGATAAAAAAATAATAACTCCTGCTAGTATATATTTAGATGAAGCAACTACTTTTAATGATGGAACTGATGAAGGTTACTCTCCTACTGATTATAATGATTATAGAGGTTCTTTAACTGTAAGACAAGCAACAGAATCTTCTCAAAATATTCCATTCGTAAAAATTATGGAGCAAGTTACCCCAAAAATATCTATTCAATATATGAAAAAAATGGGAATAACTACTCTTACTAAAACTGATGAGAATTTAAATTTAGCTTTAGGTGGTTTAGATAAAGGTATCACTCCTTTAGAAATGGCTGCTGCATATGCTTGCATTGCAAATGATGGCTTTTATATAGAACCTACATTCTATTCTAAAATAGAAAATAGTATTGGAAAAACAGTAGTAAAATCTAAATTAAATAAAAAGAAAGTACTTTCAAAACAAGTTGCTTGTCTTTTAAAATCATTACTTAAAGAACCTGTAAATGGTGCTTTAGGAACAGCTAAATATTGTAAAATTTCTGGAATTGATGTTGCAGCAAAAACTGGTACTACTAACGATGATTATGATAGATGGCTTTGTGGATTTACTCCATATTATTCAGCAGCAACTTGGTTTGGTTTTGATTTTAATGAAACTATAAACTTTAATAGAAAAAACCCATCTGGACAAATTTGGGCTAATGTTATGAAAAAAATACATTCTGGATTAAGTAATTCAAGTTTCGAAGTTCCTTCTGGACTTGAAACAGTTGAAATATGTACTACATCTGGAGAAATTGCAAACAATGGTTGTCCACACTCATATACAGAATACTTTTTACCTGGAACAGTACCTATAACATATTGTATAAAACACACTGGATCTTCTACAACAAAACCGCAAAAAACAAATACTACTAAAACTCCTACTGATACTCAAGAACAGCCATCAACTACTCAAGTTCCTACACAAAATGATAGTTCTTCTACAAAAGTGCCAACAGAAAATACAGCTACACCTCCGGCAACAAGTAAACCTACATCAAATACTACAAATAATTCTTCAAATACTGTACCAGAAACATCTACAAATACAGTAACTCCTCCTTCTTCTGAAACTGATGGTTCTGATACAGATGATGATACAAACTTCTTTGATAGTGATGACAACACATTCGAACAATAAATTATATGATCTAATATTTAGTTATATTATATTAATAGCATTACAATTCTTAGTTGAAGTAATTTCAAATATTAATATAATATAACTAATTTAATTTGAATTTAAAATCCAATTTATAATTTCTTTTTTTATTTCAAAATATTCTTCTTTTTCGAATTGCATATTTGCAATACAGTATTTTTTATCAGCAATATGTGAACAGAACATGCATTCATCAAGATTTTTTGCATCTTGTATAAAAAAAGAATTACTTATTTGTGCTGAGCAAATTACATTGTAACTATTTATACAATCTCCAGAATCATCTACTCTTATGCAAAAACTTGATCCTCCTGTTCTTTGACATCCTAATATAAATTCAGAATTAGCACATCCATCACAAAATAAAATGTTTTTACATTCTCTACAATCCAATGATCTATATACATTTTCCGACCTATAAACAGTATCACTTTTCGAAACATTTATCGAATCATACAGCCTTTCTGTTGTTGTATAATTTATTTTTTTCCATATTTTTAGTATATCTTCTAATGAAGATATATCTCTTTTTTTCATCATCCACCCATGTTGTTCACTATAAAGTTCCATATTCTTCTGAGATATAAATCTTTTTGGGTTTGTTGATTCTGCCCAAGTTACCCTTGAAGTAAAACTATCAGTAACTTTCTGTGGCAGTTTTATATCAAAAGCAAACTTATTTAGTAGTTCTTCTAGTGTATATTTATTATTTGTTTCAAAAATATTTTTAAATATTTTATTTACTGTTTGCAAAGCTTCTTTATTATTCACTAGCTAACTTCCTCCTTCCTGTAGACTGTGATTTCATTAGTTCTTTTAAACTTACTTCTGCATTTATTAAGAATTTACTTTTTTTCTTCTCTTCTTTTACGTTATCTATTTTTGTTTCTTCTTCTAGTTCTGTTTTTCTTGGATACGATTTTGCATCTAAAGTATTTGCTTTAAAAGCTGGAATAACTTTTCCGAAACCTACTTACTCTAACTATACATTCTCTATTTGCTAATTCTGATAGCATCTTAACTTTTGCGAAATGAGAATCATGAACAGCCAATTCCATTAACATGTTTTTGCTTAAAATAATTGCATCTTCTCTTGATACTCTAAAAGTATAGTAATTAACTACATTAGAAAATATGGCTTT
>CANEMG010000022.1 GCA_947428535.1 uncultured Clostridium sp.
AATTTATATATTGCAATACTCCTGTATATTTTATTATAGTAGTTGTTGCTTTTTGTACTTTTTTGTCATTTTTATCTGTTTTTTTCATAATCTCTTGCCATATTAAAAGCATAACAATTATCATTGAAAATTCAAAAAATATGGTAGATCTTTCTACAGAACTAAATACTGTTGGTGAAAAACCTATTATTATTTTTGATGCTAATCCAACTAAAAACACTAAAATAGCTATATTATTTTTTAAGTTCTTAAATATAAGTAAAATTGATAATGCTAAACAAATGAAATTCATAGATGCAAATATTAATGGTATAGTATTTATCAAATTATTACAATTAGAAGCTGTTAACATTATTTCTTCTCTAATTATAAAATTTCTAAATGACCCTATAAAAGGAAATATTTGATTTGTTATTGGTGCAATAATTCCTAATAAGCATATTGAAAGTAATGGAATTATTGATACTACTCTAAAAACTTTTTCTTTATAATTAGAAAAAACATAAATTGCAACTAATAAACTAAGCATTGCATATACAAGATTTTTCTTTTTAATTATAATCCCCATAGTTGATGTTAAACCAAGTGAAAATTTATCTAAAAATGAAAGCATTTCAAAATCTTTAAATAAATTGCCCATTTCATGTTCATTTCTTGTATAATTTCCTGGACAAGTTAATATGAATATTATACTTGCTACTGCAAATAATGATTGTATTATCATATATGGATGTATTTTTTTATTTTTTATTATCATAAGTATTGTAAATAAAATATATGATCCACATAAAATACTACAAGTTTGCTCTTGATTTCCAGCAAATAATAATGCCATTGTATATAATGGATATTCCCAAAATTTAATCTTTTCTCCATCCCAAATTTTTTTAATTGGAATTAACGCAAATAAGCACATAGCAAGTGGCCACATATATACTACTGTTGTTGTAGCCCAACCTGATCCATTCATTGCATTAAATGGATATATTAAAATCATAAATAAAAGCATAATATTATTTTGAGCTCTTTCTTCTTTTTTTATAAATATTCTTGATATAGCATATCCGCTAAGAGCAACCATTAAGCTTTCAATCAAAACCCATAAATATTTTGATATTTTAAGTACGAAACATTCTGTAAATTCAAGTATAAGTCTTGATGTCCAACTAGAATATCTTGATAATACGAAAGACATTGTGCTTCTATCTGTAACCTGCTCTAAAAACCAAGCATCATCATATCTGTTTGGTGTTATAAAAATTGTTAAAAATAATTCTAGTATAAATAATGCAAATATTGCTCCTCTTCCATTTTCAAAAAGTTTCTTCATTTTTTCTTTCATTTTATTCCATCCCATCTATATTTCTGTTTATTTCTTACTATTTTATTTCCACTGGTATTAAAGTAAAAGCTAATATATCTTCCCCATCATTTTGATATAAAACATAAATATCATACATTCCTTTAGGCATTCCAAAAATTAAACATTGTGCATGTATTCCTGCTAACTTATGTTCCTCTTCTTGTATATTTATATTCTCTTCCATTTTTGTTCTCATTAAATACATTTTCCCTGTTTCTTGGTTTTTAAGAACATAATTGCAATTAACTTTTCCTATAGGTTCATCATCTTTAAATGCCCACCCTGAAATTTCTATTTTTTTACTATCTGATTCTAGTAAATCAATATGTGTATTTATAACACCTTCTTCCTCAATAACAGTTGTATTTGGTCCAATTTTATAAGATTTAAATATTAAAAGTGAACTCATAGTAAGTGCTAAAAGTATAATAACTGCTATTATAGAAATTACTAACAATCTTACAAATATTTTTTTGTTTATTTCTATGTCTAAAAAATTCATTTTCTTTTCTCTCCATAATTAAAATATGTTTTATTCTATCACACTAATTAATTTTATTCAATAAAGCTAAAATCAATTAGTTTATTAATCTAAATTTACTTTTTTATCAATAATATATATAGGTCTATTTTGTGTTTCTTCATATATTCTTGCTATGTATTCTGAAATAATCCATAATGATAATAATTGTATTCCTGTAAAAAATGTAACTGTTACCATTATTGAAGTCCATCCTGCAGTTAATTGGTTTAATCCTAAAATATATGATGCAAATGAATATATTAAAATTAATATTGAGATAAATATAGAAATAACTCCTATCATACCAACAAATTTTAATGGTTTTGTAGAAAAACTAAATATGCCATCTTTAGCAAGTTTTAACATTTTTCCTAATGGATATTTTGTTTTTCCTGCATATCTTTCTCTTCTTTCATATTCAAGTGGTGTTTGTTTAAATCCAACCCAACTAAATAAACCTCTTAAAAATTTATTGTGTTCTGGCATAGAATTTATTACATCTACAACTTTTCTATCCGCTAATCTGAAATCTCCTGTATCTTTTGGAATTTCTACATTTGATAATCCATTTAATATTTGATAAAACATTTTTGCTGTAAATAATTTAAATGGTGATTCTCCTTTTCTTTTAATTCTTTTGGCATATATTACTTCATTTCCATTTTCCCATAAATTTATCATTTCTTTTATTAGTTCTGGCGGATCTTGAAGGTCTGCATCTATTATAACAACAGCATCTCCAGTTGTATATTTTAGCCCAGCTTGTACAGCAACTTGATGTCCAAAATTTCTTGAAAAAGATATTATCTTTGAATTCCTATCTTTACTTGCAATTTTCTCTAGAATTTCTAATGTCCTATCCTTACTTCCATCATTTACAAATACTATTTCATATTCATAATTTTTTAAGTCTTTAAATACTTTTACTATTCTACTATAACATTCTTCTGCCACTTGTTCTTCATAATACATTGGTACGACTATTGATATTTTTTTCATTTTATTTTTTATAACCTTTCTATATATGATTATTTCCCTTTACAATCGCCCTTAGTATATCATAAAAAATTCGTATTTTCTATATATATAACAAAAAAGTCTTCTAAACATTACCATTTAAAAGACTTTTCTAACTTCTAAGGTTCAAATTCATTTATATTTTTAAATTCATATCCCATATTTTTTATTTCTTTAATTACATCACCTAAAATAACACTATTGTCTTTTGAAGTTGCGTGAAGTAATAGAACACATCCATTATGCATATTATCTATTATTTTAGTTTTGCCATATTCTTCTCTATTTTGTTTCTCTACATCCCAATCATCATATGCAGATGACCACATAACTGTTTTATATCCAAGCTTAGTTACTACATCTATAACTCTTTCACTAAATTCTCCTTTTGGTGGTCTAAAATATGTCATCTCATATCCAAATTTTTCATATACTGCATTATGTAAGTCCATAACCTCTTTTCTTATTTCATCATCACTTATATTTGGCAAACATTTATGATTAACTGTATGATTTCCAACTATGTGACCTTCTTCAATCATCCTTTTAACAATATCTGATGCTGTATTTAAATAATGAGCTGTAATAAAAAAAGTAGCTTTTACATCATTTTCAGCTAAAGCATCTAATATAGATTCTGTATATCCTTCTTCATATCCACAATCAAATGTTAGATAAATTTTATTGCTATCTTTATTGCCCATTGATATTCCTTCGAAATCTCTAATAACCTTTTCACTTGCTGCATCTAATGTTGCTTGTTCATGGTTTTCTCCTCTTCGAAATCCCCAAGCCAACATTTTATTACTTAATGTTGTTGCTTGTGAATATAAAGAAAATTGTAAAATGCAAACAACTAATAGCATTAAAACAAAAAAATGTCTAATAATTTTATCTTTCATACTTCCTCCAAAATTTACTATAATTTATTTCTTTCTTAAAGTTATTCTATAAAAGATAAAATATGATATTTTATTTTAATTTTCTAATTTAAATTTAAACTATTTTTTTATTTCTCTTCTAATATCTTCCAACTTCCACTCATTTCTGGATAATTTTCAAATTCCATTCTTTCTTTTTTTGTTGGATGAATAAAACTCAAGCTATATGCCCAAAGTGCAAGTTGCTTTCCTCTTCCTCTTGTTCCATATTTTTGGTCTCCACATAAACTATGATTTCTTGAAGCAAATTGAACTCTAATTTGATGATGCCTTCCTGTATGTAAATTAACTTTTACTACAGATAAATCTATTTCTTCATTATATTTAACAACTTCATAATCAAGTATTGCCTCTTTTGCATTCTTAGTATTTTCTTTAACAACTCTACTCATATTATTTCTTTCATTTTTTAGTAAATAATCTTTCCATGTATCTTCATTTTTTTCAAGTTTTCCATCTACAATACACAAATATTTTTTCTGTATTTGCTTTTCTCTAACCTGCTCACTTAACCTTGAAGCAGCTTTAGAAGTTTTTGCAAATACCATAACTCCACCAGTTGGCCTATCTAATCTATGTACTAACCCTAAATAAACATCACCTGGTTTATTATATTTTTCTTTAATATATTTTTTAATTATTGTAAGCATATCTTCATCACCTGTTTTATCCCCTTGTGATGGAATATTTACAGGTTTTACTACAACAATAATATGATTATCTTCATATAAAACTCTTAAATCCATAATTTTTCACCATTTAAATTTTAACATATACTAACATTTTTTACTATTACTACTCATCATTTTATTGATATAGCTTAATTTCCATGTTATAATTATAACTCGTAACCAAGAAAATATTTAAAACACACTTAGCTAGATTTCGTTATAGGTCATGCACATAATGAATTTGAATTGTCTGAACTCGTGAAAGATTTTATTAATTAAAGCCAACTAATTCATGCAAACAAAACTGCCAAAACTCAGATTAAACTGAGTTTTGGCAGTTTTTCTATTTTTCCCATCTTCCATATATTCCACAAGGTAGCACTAAATTTGAATTCTTCATAGGAAGGCCTATCTCTCCTGATGAAAGTTTACCTTTTTTCATTTTCAACTTCAAATTTAATATATTTTCTAATACTTTTGATGATATTCCTGTTGTATATGAATTAATTAAAAAGAATAATGGATCATCAGATAATACTTTTGAACATAGTTCAACTAAATCTGATATATTATTTTCAAAATGCCATACCTCACCATTTTTTCCTCTTCCATATGAAGGTGGATCCATTATAATTGCATCATATTTATTTCCTCTTCTTATTTCTCTTTGAACAAATTTTGTAACATCATCTATTATAAATCTAACTGGTCTATCTTTAAGACCTGATGATACTATGTTTTCTTTAGCCCAAGATACCATTCCTTTTGAACTATCTACATGACATACTTTTGCTCCTGCATAACTACAAGCAACTGTAGCTCCTCCTGTATATGCAAATAAATTTAATACATTTATTCCTCTTTTAGAAGATTTAATTTTATTTATCATCCAATCCCAATTACAAGCTTGTTCTGGAAATAATCCTGTATGCTTAAATCCCATAGGCTTTATATTAAATGTTAATTCTTTATAGTGAATTTGCCAGCTTTCTGGAATTTTCTTTTTATATTGCCAATTTCCCCCTCCAGTATTGCTTCTACTATATCTTGCATATGATTTATTCCATTCTTTAGGATATGTTTTTTCTTTCCATATTATTTGTGGATCTGGTCTTGTTAAAATAATTTCTCCCCATCTTTCTAACTTTTCTCCATTTGACATATCTATTATTTCATAATCTTTCCAATCTCTTGCTACTTCCATTATATTTTCCTTTTCTTTATTTTCTTAATCATTATACTATACTTATTATAAAAAAGACAAGTAATATAAATCGAATTTATTCCCATTATAGTCTTTCGCAAATTCATTTTCTTTTGGAATATTTTCAAAAATTTTAAATAAAACTCAATACCATAACAAAACTATATAACAAATATCCCAATATAATAAAACTAATCGTAGTAACTCCAATTAGTACTCCTAAAAAAACTTTTCTCATAAAAATACCTTCTTTCGTAAAATATATTTTGCCTAACTTTGGCCATTATACTAATATATATTCACAAAATTCAGTATTATTACTAAAAAAGCAAAAAATTATTGCAAATCTTGTAAATTCCCTATTTTCATAGTATAATATCTATATAGCAGTATTATAATTCAAAGAAAGAGAGGAACAATTATGGCAAAATTTAAGTATCAACAAAATCTAAGCTCAGCAGACAAAATGCGGAATATTCCTGTAAAAGAAAAGGTTCCAGCTGAAACCCCCGGCCATTCTCCACATCAATGCAAGTGCAAAGGAGGATGCAAAGATGGAGGGAAATGCTGCGGTAAGCATCATCAATAAGTTTTTGCCGTATGGGGGATCGCTAGGTTTCTGGCGGTTCCCCCTCTTTTTATTTAAAATCATAATTCATTTTTTATTTTTTCAGCCAAATTTTTATTTATGCCTTTAACACTTGATATTTCTTCAATAGAAGCTTCTTTTATTTTTTTGACACTGCCAAATTTTTTTAATAGCTCTGTTCTCTTCTTTTCGCCTATTCCATCTACATAATCTAATTTGGATTTTGTCATTTCTTTATCACGTACTTTTCTATGATACTCAATAGCAGTTTTATGAACTTCATCTTGAAGATTTGTTATAAAATTAAATAAGTTTTCAGAAATTTCAAATTCATCTCTATTTTCGTTTATCAAAGCTCTTGTCGAGTGTTTATCATCTTTAACCATTCCGAAAACTGGAATTGTTACTCCTACTTCGTTCATTGCATTTTTTATTGCTCTTATTTGAGTAATTCCACCATCTGCTAAAATTAAATCAGGTAAAGTTCCAAAACCACCTTTTGGATTTTCTATAGAATGTTTTAGTCTTCTTGTTACAACTTCTTGCATACATCTTGGATCATCTTGACCATAAACAGTTTTTATTTTGAATCTTCTTGATAAATTTCTTTTTATTACACCATTTTGAGCAACACACATTCCTGAAACAATAAATGTTCCGGAAATATTTGATATATCAAAACTTTCAATTTTTAGTGGTAATGAATCTAATTCTAAAATATCTCTCAATTCAGTTAATATTTCTGTTTTATCTTTTAATTTGTTTTCCAAAGTTATTTTACTATTAAGCTCAGCCATTTCAACAAATCTTAGTTTCTCACCTTTTTGTGGTGTTTTTATTTCTACTTTTCTATTCCCTTTATTTGAAAGCCATTTTTCTAAAAGCTCTTTTTCTTCTAATTGATATCTAATCATAATTTTACTTGGAAAATCTTTTTTATCAATATAATATTGTTTTATAAAACCAGAAACAATTTCATCTTCATTCATATCTTTTAATTCATCAAAAAAATAATGTTCTCTTCCAATCATTTTACTATTTCTAATAAAAAACATTTCTATACAAACAGTAACATCGTTTTTATATAATCCAATAACATCTATATTATTTTCAGAAATATTAGATACTTTTTGTTTTTCAGAAACTCTTTCTATTGCAAAAATTCTATCTCTTAACTCTGCTGCCTTTTCGAACTCCATTTTTTCAGATAGTTCATTCATTTCATTTTCTAAAGATTTTATAATACTATCTATTTTTCCATCTAATAACATAGAAATTTGGTCTATTTGTCTTCTATATTCTTCTTTCGAAACATATCCCATGCAAGGTGCTAAACATTTTTTTATATGATAATTTAAACAAGCTCTATCTTGATTTCTAAAATTTTTACATTGTCTTATTTTAAACTTTTCTTTTATAAAACTTACCATTTCTTTTGCAGCAGATACATTTGGATATGGTCCAAAATACTTTGCTCCATCATTTTGTAATCTTCTAGTCATAAATACACCTGGATAATCAGATTTTACATCTATTTTTATATATGGATATGTTTTATCATCTTTTAATAATACATTAAATTTAGGTCTATATTTTTTTATTAAATTGCATTCAAGAATTAAGGCTTCATCTTCACTTCCAACAACAATATATTCAAAGTGATCAATTAAAGAAACCATTTTTTCTATTCTAGGTGTTTTATTATTTTTCCTAAAATATTGTCTAACTCTATTTTTTAAAACAACTGCTTTTCCAACATATATTATATTATCATCTTTATCGTGCATTAAATAAACACCTGGTTTTTCAGGAAGTTTTTTTAATTCTTCCTCTATATCAAACATAACTTCTCTCCAATTTTATTCTATATATCCAACATAAGGTATATTTCTACCTTTTTCATCAACATCAAATCCGTATCCTACAACAAACTTATTTGGAATCTCAAAACATACATAATCTATATTTACATCTACTATTCTTCTTTCCTTTTTGTCCATAAGAACAGCTATCTTTAGACTTCTAGGATTTTTTGAAAGTAAATAATCTTTTAAATATTTTAATGTATATCCAGAATCAACTATATCTTCTACTATTAAAACATCTTTTCCTTCTATACTCGAATCCAAATCTTTTTTTACAGTAATATTTCCTGTACTTTCTGTGCCAGAATAACTAGATACTTGCATAGTCTCTAACACTATTGGTGTATTCATTTTTTTCACTAAATCAACTGTAAAAAATATAGCACCTTTTAAAATTGAAACTACTACAACTTCTTTTCCTTTATAATCTTCATCTATCTTTTCTGCAATTTCTTTTATTTTTTCTTGTAACTCTTCTTCTTTATACATTACTTTTAATTTTTTATTTAAATCTTTCATACCTCTTACCTCTATTTTAAGGGATTTAAAAGAATTATAACATTTTAACTTTTCATTTACAAGCAAGTTGTTCACAAAAAATTCATTTGACATTTTTTATTCTTTCTCATATTATATATAAAAATAGGTAATTAGAAAATTTTATAATCTAATTTAGCAAAGCAAACAGATGGAAAGGAGTTTTAATACATAAACAAAGGTTAGCGCCAGAACTATATTTTAGTTGACGAGGTCTAAAGTTATCGAAAATTCGGCGGATGCTTTAGTGGTACAATTACTACCATAGGTTAAATAAAAAAATAACAGTAAAATAAAAATACAGTTCATGGAGCTTCCTCCGGAATTTCCG
>CANEMG010000023.1 GCA_947428535.1 uncultured Clostridium sp.
AGAATTATATTCATTATATAATTTTATATTTTTTACATCTAAATTTTCGAACATCCAATTAGCTGCTGCTACTGGATATGATGAAGTATCTATATAATCATTACCAATTGTCGGTTTTATTATATTAGTACATCCTATAATACTTAAACATATTACTACAGTTGCACCAAACCATCCAGTTACAAATTTTTCTATTTTCTTAAATGTTTCTTTATCATATTTTTCTATCATACTTGAAATTAAAGATGCAAGTATCGGTGCACAAAATAGAGCAAACATTGATGTTTGTCTTCTTGTTTTAAAGGCTAAATATGTTATTCCACCTAACATAAACAAATCATGAAGTTTTATTTTAGTATCTGTAAATATTAAAACTAATAAAAATAAGACTATTGCAAAACAAAACTCTTGATTTTCAATTAATGTAAGTGGTAAATGTTCATTTATTGAAGCTGTTGTATTTCCTTTCATTATTTTATATAAATATGTGAAAGCTCCATCTCCCGCAGGATTTATAAACCCTGTAAATATAGCTATTCCCATTATTGTTATAAGTAATAATACAATATAATTTTTTTCTGCTTTTATTTTATAAGGATTTTCTCTTAATTTTCTTATTTTTCTATTTCTTTTATTAGTCTTTTCTGTAAGTTTAACTATTTTTTCATCATACTTAATTTTCTTTTCTTCTGTTTTAGTAAGTTTTTTTCTTATACTAAAATATAATTTTCCAAACCTAAAACCTATATTAAAATCTTCTAATACTAATAAAACATATTCTCCTATATATGGCAAAAATAATACAAAATAAAATGGCCATACTGCACAGTGAAAGTTAGCTATTAATAAAGGAATTATCAATAACATTATTACATATCTTCTTTTCTTTGTTTCTAAAAAACTTTCTATACAAAAAACTTCCCAAACAAATAATATAAATGTTATAAGTTGAGCTCTTGCTGCAACAAAATCTTTAATTAGATACATTGCTCCAAATGTTATAATGAATGAAACTACTTTATTTTTTGATTTTTTATTACAAAGTGCATATATAGAAATGCCTAAAATAGCACTTAAAATCATTGTTGAAGCATAAATCCCTGGTTGTCCAAAAGCATTATAAACTATATACATAGATAAATCATATAACCAATGTGGATAAGTATATGGCAATTCATGCCAAGAATATAAATCTGTAGTTAAATCTGAAATACCATTATTATATATATATTGACCTATTGTTATTGTATAAAAAGTATCATTTTGTAATGTTTTAGGTGAAATAGCTGCACAAAACATACCAATACAAATAATTGCAACTATATGAAATATTGTATTTCTAACTTTTGTTTTTTTACTAGAAGTTGTTTCTTCTGCTATGTTTTCTTCTGTTTTATTCTCTTCGTTATTTATTTCCATACAAGCTCCTTTTATAATTATTAAAATTCATTTGAATTATATCAAATATCTTTTAAAAAATACATACTTTATTTAAATTTTATCCCAAAACTTAATTTTTAATTACAATTCATAGTTTATTTTATATTTTTTAAAAAATAAAAACGCCCATATACCAACTTCTGTTAGCACATGGACATTTATATAATTTGCTAAAATTTATATAAAAATTAATTTATATCTAACTCTAAACAGCTGCTTCAGCCTCTTCTGATTCTTCATCATTATTTACTATTTCCATACTTGCGATTGAAACTTCATAAGCAACTCTTGTTTCAGATGTACCATCTTCAAATTTCTTTTCATAAGTTCTAGATTGAACTCTACCTGTAATTTTAACTTCTGTTCCAACTTCCATATTTTGACAAAATCTTGCATTTCTTCCCCAAGCTATACTTGGTATGTAATCTGATTTATTATATGCTCTGTTAACAGCTAATAAAACATCAGCTATTTCTCTTCCAAATGGTGTTTGTCTATATATAGGTTTTTTGCAAACATAACCTATTAAAACAACTTCATTTGTTACTTCATCTTTTTCATCTTCTACTTCTTCAGCTTCATTGATTTCTTTAGCAAAAACTGTTAAAACCAATCTATTTCTTTCGTTTTCATAATTGTTATAAGATCTAAATTGACCTTCTACTGTTACTTTTTTTCCTATAACTATATCTAATCCAGTTAATAATCTTTCAGATATAGTAATTGGGATAATATCAACAGTTGAACTTAATCTAATAACTTCTAGATTAAACACATAAAATTTTTCTCCATAAATTTCATGACTGTAACTTTTCTCACTTACTATTTTTCCAACTAATACTAAATGATTGTTTTCTGAATAATTTGTATTCAATTTTAATTCCTCCTTAAAATTTATCTACTGTATTCTTCATATAATGTGTATATTTTTTATTTTTTCACTAAAAACAATTATAGTATAACACATTTTACAACTTTTGTCTACATAAAATTGGATATTTTTCGTTTTTTTTCCTGTTTTTCCATATTTTATTCCAGTTTTTTTACTTTTAAAAGTCATAAACACGTAAACTTATTATTTGTAACCCATTTAAATTTATGTAAATTTAAGCAATTATTATCTATTTTAAATCACTACTTCTTACATATTCTTTAAATAAGTTTCCTCTTTCTTCAAAATTCTTAAAATACCCATAGCTTGATGCAGCTGGAGATAAAACGCATACTGAATTTTTTTTAGTTATCTTTTTTGCAAGTATAACAGCCTCTTTTAGCTTTTCTACAAGCACTACATTTTTATTACTTTTATTTAATCCTTGTTTTATATATTCGCCAGTTTTAGGCAAACAAATAATATTTTCAATTTCACTTTTCTCTAAGAATTGTATTAACTCTGACAAGTTAACACCTCTATCTTTTCCACCAACTATAATTGTATTTATATTCTTAACAGATTTTATATCATTTATTGTAGCCTCTGGTATTGTAGCAATTGAGCTATTATAATACTCTACTCCATCAAAATTTCCTACATACTCCATTCTATGTTCAAGTGGTTTAAAATTTTTTATTGAATTTATAGTTTGATTTATGTTTAAATTTAAAATATTACTTACAGCAAATACAAACATTATATTTTGAATATTATGAATACCTTTTAAATTTAATTTTTCATTTATATTCATTACTTCTTTATTATTACAATATATGATTTCATTTTCTAAAAATACGCTATTTTTTACTTTAGGTTTGTTTTTAATAGAAATAGCATAATCATTTTCTTTATATGGAAAACCATATTCTAGCATAAATTCATTATCAAAATTATAAATAAAAATATCTTTATTAGTTTGATATTTAGCTAAATTAAATTTTGCTTCAACATATTTTTTTAATGATTTATAATGATCTAAATGTTCTTCAAAAATGTCTAATATAATTCCTATACAAGTCGACTTTTTTATAAATTCTAAAGCATGAGAAGAAATTTCTATAACTACTATACTATTTTCTGAAATATCTTCTATATCATTAAAAATTGGCTCTCCTATATTTCCTAAAAGATATGCATCTTTTCCCTGTTCAATTAAAATCTTATATATAAGACTACTTGTTGTGCTTTTTCCTTTAGTTCCTGTTACACCAATTGTATAAGTATTTATAAATTCTAAAAATAATTCTAACTGACTTGTAATTTTATTCTCAAATTTAGAAATGTCAAATTCTTTTAATGATATTCCTGGAGCCTTCAAAATGATTTCATATTCCTCTATTCCATTAAGATAATTTTCTCCTAAAGAAACTTCTAAATATGGATCTTCCGTAAGTTCTATTTTACTATCTAGTAAATTTATGTTTTTATCAGATATAAATAATTGCTTTTCTGGAAAGTGTTTTCTAAGAAATCTATAACTTGATTCCCCTTCCATTCCAAAACCTAAAATCACTATTTTCTTATTTTCCAAATAATTTAATAAATCTTTTAACATAGTTATATCCCTTTTATAATTGTTTTAAGATAAGTCTATTTTAAATTTTCTTGCTCTATAACAGACTTAAGTTTATTCTTTAAAATAATTTCAAATTCTTCAGGCACATTATTGTTTCCGTTATATTCTTCTAATAAACTTTCTTTTGAAAGTTCAAAATGTTCTTTGTAGTATTTTAGTAAATATGGTAATTCTTCATTCTCCATTTTTTCTATTATTTTAGTTATTGCAAAACGAACTTCTGCATATGTTCCTACACATTCAAATGGCTTAGTTTTCCCATATCCACAAAGCTCTATAAAAGTCTTTTCTAAATCTTTTCTATCAAATAAATCTTCTCCAAAAATTTTTATTAGCTTTTCTTTATATAAAAACGGGCTTAAAATTGTAAAGACAAATAAACATTTTGGGCAACTACAGCACCACTTCCAAGGTTCTGACTTACTTCCTACATTACAACTATTAAAAACATTATGAAACTTTTCTAATTTAGAAAAAAGCATTGCTATTTGAAGTTCACTAAGTGGTCTTAACATACTAAAATATTCTACATTAGTTTTTAAATATTTATTTGCATATTCTCTAAAATCATTTTCAAATTCTATTGTTTTAGAATATTGATGATTTATGTTTTCACCTTCTATATTAGACTCATTTGCACTATTTTCATTAGATAATGCTATATATTTTTTTCCTAGTAAATAAGAACATAAATATGTTAGAAAAGCTACAACTCCTGAAAATGGTGTATGTCCATTTAAGAATCCTTTCGAATTTAATTCCAATAAATTCTTATCAATAGTCCTATTCACTTCAATAACTTTATTATCTTCAAATCCTGATATTTTAGCACATTCTAATGGTACTTTTTTTCTCCCAATTCTAAATATTAAAGTATCTTGTTTATATTCTTTTAATAAATCTAGAGTGACATTAGAGTCTTTTCCACCACCAACTGGTATAATAATACCGTTTAATTCTTCCTCATTTCTAGCAACATTTATTTCTTCTCCTTCTGAAACAAATTGTACTAAGTCTTTTTCTGAAATTTTTATATTATTTATGTATCTAAATTCTCCTAGTCCTGTATAAAATAATTTTTTAAACCAATTTTCTTGATATTCATCTAGTTTTCCACATTTTATAAAAAACTGTGGAGAACATGTCGCTTTAAAATAACTTATTGCTTCTATCATTCCTAAATTAAAAACTATATTTTTTATTAGATCTGAATTTATATCTTTAAATTTAAAATCTTTTTTTAATATTTCTATTCTTGGATTAAATTTTGTTAAAGTTTCAATTTCAAAATCGTATTCTATACAAATTTTATTTTCTTCTTCCCAAATTTTATATGAATTATATAAAAACTTTGGATATTTTTTTCTTAATTCATCAAAATTCATATATTTTTCCCTTCTTTTAATCTTTTATGTATTAAGTTAAAGTATTTTATATTATATGTTAGATAAATAAAAATGTCAAAATGTGTATTCATAAATTTCTACTTTTAAGATTAACAAAAACTTTAAGAATTACATAAACTTTATTATAAGCAATTATCAAGTTGCAAAAAATATAGAAAGGATTAAAAAGTTATGGAATTCGATAAAAAAGTTATAGTTGATGTTGATGGTGTTATTGAGACAGGAAAACAATTTGATTTAGACTTAAAATTACCAGAAGACAATAGAAATGTTGTTTATGGTATAATAAGAGACTGTCATGACAAACCAGTTTGTGATGCTGTTGTTAAATTAGTAGAAGTATGTGAAGATGACAGAAAACCTGTATCTCATACTTTCACAGATAAAGAAGGAGAATTTGTCTTTGGACCACTTTGCCCTCACAAAACTTATTCAATTGAAATTTGGGTAAACAGAGTAAAACACGTAAAAATTTGTAAAACTTGTGATAGAGAAGGAAAATGCTTAAAAGGCGTTGATTTATGCTGTGAAAAAGAGCATATGACAGAACCAAAAATGGAATGTGATTGTGATAAAGACTAATTTATGTAATATTTAGTTTTAGGGCTTGAAATTTTTTCAAGCCCATTTTTTAGTACTACATAGAAGTTCTTACTCTTTTTGCTAGCTTTTTACCTTTTTTTAATATCATTTTTTTACTATTATCTATTCCTTCAGAATACATCATCATTGTTCCAGCAGTAATTAAACTACCTATCATTACACCTTTTACAAAATTCATTTTCTCCACCCCTTTCAAATAATTAACTACTTTTTATAAATTATTTTATATTAGTTATTATTTTCTTTTTTCTTTAATATATACTGTTTAAAAAATGAATAACTTTCAAAAAATGCTATACATATCAAAAAAATTCCAAAATATTTTTTTAGCATATTACTTTCAAGTTTAAAAGATAATTTGCTTCCTACAATTGCTCCAATTATTCCTAGAATAATTATAAATACAGAAAGTTTATAATCTATTTTTTTGTTTTTGACATTCATAAAAATTGCAGTTATTGATGTTGGAATAAAAAAAATTAAATTTGTTCCTTGAATTAAATGTTGCTCCATAGTTGTAAATAGAGTAAGTAATAATATTAAAATTGTTCCTCCTCCCATTCCAAGAGCAGCAACAATTCCAGATACCACTCCAAATATTATTTCTTTCATATTAAGTTTTTTCCTTTCTTGTTTTTATCAAACAATCATTTTTATTCCTGCATAAATTAAAAATATAATGAATAAACCTTTTAAAACTTTTTTATCTAATTTTACTAATAGTTTAGAACCTATATATCCGTCCAATAATTCCACCAACAGCACATTTTATTGCTATTATCCAATCAATAGAATTTTCATTAAAATAAAAGAAACTGCTCGTTAAAACCATAAAAAATATGCATAGAATTGTGGTCGCTCTTGATATAACCTCATCTTTCTTTAAAATAAGTGTCATAAACGGAACTAATATAAGCCCGCCTCCAGCTCCAAAAAAACCACTTATTAAGCCTGCTAAAAATCCTATGCAAATATTTCCAATATTTTTCTTATTCATATTTTTATTTTTTGTTTTTTTAATTTTTTTATTCAAAATTATAACAAAATTTAGTGAAATTTTTATATTATAATAAGTTCAGAGAAAGAACAAAAGTGGACAATATGATAATTACAAAATACAAAAATTTACTAAATTGTCCACGTATTTGTTCGATGCGCCGATTTTGTTGTACAAAATCGTGTGCAAAAATTAGCGAAGCTTTTATTTAGTAGGAAATGCAGAGCACTTTCCTACTAAATAAAAAAGAACGCTCATTACTGCCGAGAGTTCTTCTTTACAATAACATTTTCAAGGACAACTGCACATACTTTACGTTTGTTAATTTTTTTAGCATGAGTTATTATATCATTTCCTTCAAATACCCATCCATTTGCTGATACTATAATAGGCTTGGGATAGTGGTGCCATTTTTGAAAATAATCTTCAAGCTTTTTATACTTTTTCTTACTAATTTCCTTAAATGGTACATCCCGAAAATATTTTGAAACATCATACATTTGAACCCACTCAGATGGAATTAAAAATTTCTTTTGCTTAAGAACTTCTGTATTTTCCATAATACAATTTTGAAAAAATAAATGTTGTTCTTCGACACTTTCTATTACATTCCAAACTAGAAACTGTTCTTCTGTCATACAAAGTTTATTTAAATTACACTTTTTACAACAAGGTTCTAGGTTTTCTGGAATGCTAATTCCTCCAAAAAATCTTGGATACTTATGATCCAAAGTTCTCTTTTGTGGTTCCAAGACTTTCCCACAATAATAACATGTGGTCATTCCCTTCAAAAAATATACCATATCGTATATCAGCCGTTCAAAATTAACATTGCCTTCTACATACAAAATTCCTTTACTTACATAGGCCTTACCTGTTTTGTTATTGTAAAAATAGTATTCGGGTAGCATTATTTTCATAATATCATCCCTTCCCTTAAGAAACAACTATTAATTTCCCTTTTATATTATACTCACTTTTAATAAATGTCAATTACATTACTCTGAATTTCTTGGTATTTTTAATGTTTCCCCTATGTAAATTAAATTTATATTTTCTATATCATTTAATTTTGCAATATTTTCAACTGTAGTTCTAAATCGTAATGCTAATTCACTTAAAGTATCTCCTGCTACAACAGTATATATTCTATGACCTGCTGTAGATAATTCCGCATTTTGAGAATTACTTTTTATAGGAACACAAATACTTTCTCCTGGAAAAATTAAATTAGGATTTTGAATTTTATTTAAAGTAACTAGTTCAGAAACAGTAGTCCCATACATCATAGCAATACCACTTAATGTATTACCTCTTTGAACAATATATGCTGTATCTTGATTATAATTCTCAGAATTTCCACTTTGAGTTATTTGTTCTGTATTAGATAAAAATATATCATTTGTAAATTTATCTCTATCTACTGATCCTTGTATACCACTCACTCTTCCTTGACTTGTGTATTGAAATCCTTCCCAATATTCCCAATTGCTTTTGTTAGGTGCTTCTACCCCATATTCTGCTATCCAAAGTGGATACTTTTCTGCTAAACCTTTTCCAAAAGTTGCTCTAGCATTATAAGCATCACTATATATTATTACTTCTTTTCCAGTTGTTTGTTTTAGTCTTTCTAAAAAAGTTTCTGATATACTATTTATTTGTTCAATATTTAAATCTCCAAATTCTTCAAAATCCATTGCAAGCTTACAATCTGGACTTGTATTTGATATAACAGAAGCAAAAAAATCTGCCTGTTCTAATGCTTGCTCTTCTGTCCTAGCTGTTAAGAAATGATAGAAACCAACTTTTAACCCATTAGCCTTAGCATTATTATAATTTATTCTAAAATACGCATCTACAATATTATTTCCTTGACTCGATTTTATATAAACAACATCTATTCCAGCATTTTTTACTTCATTATAATCAATATAACCTTGCCAATTACTAACATCAATACCATTTAATATTTCGCTACTAGAAGCAATAGTGGCAAATACACTAAGTGGTAAAAAAGCAATAATTAACAATGTTATAGTTAAAACTTTCAATCTCATAAAAAA
>CANEMG010000024.1 GCA_947428535.1 uncultured Clostridium sp.
AAAGTTATAATGGATATTGTCTATAGAATGTGGTAAAATAAATAAAAACAGAAACTATGAATATATTGATTCAAAATCATCTTGAACAAGAAAACAAAGAGAATCAATATCCTCATAGTTTCTATTTATATTTAAATCTCAATTTTTCCTTCAAAAACAAATTCTGCAGGTCCAATTAATTTTATGGAATCATCATAAATAGTTTTTAATTTTCCACCTAATAAATCCACATTTAATACATTATTTGTGGATTTATATTTATGTGATATTACACTTGCAGCAGATACTCCTGTTCCACAAGCTAAAGTTTCACCAACGCCTCTCTCCCAAACTCTTACTTTTATATTTAATTTATCTATAATTTGAACAAACTCCACATTAGTTTTATTTGAAAAATATTTATAATCCTCAATCAATTTCCCATATTTTTCTACATCCACTTTATCTACATCATCTACAAAGCAAACAGCGTGAGGATTCCCCATAGATACTGGATACACCTTTATCCCATCAACATATAAAAATCCTTCATAATTATTTTCTAAATATGTAACTGGTATTTTTTCTATATCAAATTCTGGTACTCCCATATCAGCTTCTATACTTACTACTGTATCCCCTTCAATTCCTAGCTTAATACTTTTTATTCCTCCTAATGTTTCAATTGTAAACTCTTCCTTATTTGTAATTTTTTTATCATAAATATATTTTGCAAAACATCTTATTCCATTTCCACACATTTCTGCTTCGCTTCCATCTTTATTAAAGATTTTCATTTTGAAATCTGCTACTTTACTTTTTTGTACTATTAATATTCCATCTGCTCCAACTCCAAAATGTCTATCACATAAAAATTCTGCTAATAGTTTATAACTATATTCTAATTTATTTTCTAAATAATTTATTATTATGAAATCATTTCCAGTTGCCTGCATTTTTGAAAAAGAAAACATACAATCACCTCTTGGTTAATTGTATGTCTTTATTTTTATTTTATTCTTTTATTGCGAATATATTGCTTCATCACTTATTACAACATTTATTACTGTTCCTTCTTCTACTACTGTTTCTACTATTGGATCTTGTGATACAACTTTTCCTTTTGTTCCATCTATTTTTACATTCAAATTTTTAGCTCTTAATGCATTTATAGCTTGATTAACTGACATTTCTTTTACATTTGGTACTTGTGTTCGTGGTCTTTCTTCACTTTCTGATTCATATAAACAAATTACTGAATCTTCTACAAGAGTTGTTCCAAATTTAGGAACCTGATCTCTAACAATAACTGTATTAGGATCTCCATCAGTATTAAATTTCACGTTAAAACCTAACTCTTGTAATTTAGTAGTTGCCTGACTAAATGTTAAATTTGAAACATCTGGTACATTTATTAATAATTCTTCTTTTCCATCTTCTATTGATGTTGACAAACTAGAAGTAACTCCTAAATATGGTAACACTTCAGATAAAATTTGTCTTGCTACAGGTCCCGCTACTTGTCCACCTTGATGATTCGCACCTTCAGAAAGTCCATTTAAAGCTACTAGTGTTACTACCTGTGTGTTTTCAATTGGTGATATAGCTATAAATGAAGCTATATATCCATCAGATTCTCTACCTACTGGTGGTTCTGATGTTCCACTCTTTCCTCCTATTGAAAATCCTTCAATAGCTACATGGCGACCTGTTCCATCTGTTACAACAGACTGCATCATTTCTTTCATTGTATCTGCAGTTTGTTTTGAAATTACTTGTCTAACCTTTTTGGTTTCAAGTACTTCTTTACCACCAATATCTGTGTTTTCAACTTCTTTTATAATTCTAGGTTCAACCAATACTCCATCATTACAAATTGCTGAAACTGCTGTTATTAATTGTAAAGGAGAAATTTCAAATCTTTGACCAAAAGATGCTGTTGCAAGTTCTACTGGTCCCATTTCATCTAATTTAAAAAATGTTCCTGGATATGCTCTTGCTATATCACTCCCTACACTATCAAACAATCCAAAAGCTTGGTAATATTTATATAATGTTTTTGCTGTAACTCTTTGTCCTAATTGCATAAATGCTGGATTACATGAATTTTCTAGTGACTCTCTTAATGATTGGGCTCCATGAGGTTGTTTTGATCTCCAACAACTTATCTCTTTATCTGCAACTTGATAAGAACCACTACAGAAAAATTCTCCAGGTGTATCTGTTTTCACTAAATCTTCTTCTAATGCAACTGCTGCTGTTATTAGCTTAAAAGTCGAACCTGGTTCGTATGTACCAGAAACAACTTTATTTTTCCATAAATTCAATAATGCTGAACTTCTGCTTTCTGCATCTAAAGAATTCCATTCTTCTTCTGTGTATCCTGTTGGCAAATAACTTGATGGTGTATTTAAATTATAATCAGGATACGATGCCATTGCTAATATTTCTCCAGTTTGAGGATTCATTATAATTACGTTTCCTCCAGTAGATGATGTATTTTCATTTACTGCTTGTTCTAAATATTTTTCGGCTATCGATTGTATTGTTGCATCTATTGTTAGATAAATATTACTTCCATTTTCTGATGCTACATATTGCTCATCTTCATCAGATATAGCATTTCCTCTTAAATCTGTTGTCCTTACTACCTTTCCTGCTGTCCCTGTTAAAATATCATTTAATCTTTCCTCTATACCTGTTTGTCCATTATTATCTGTTCCACAAAATCCTATTAGATTAGATGCCATGTCATTATATGGATAATATCTTTTTGAATCTTCATCTATATTTATTCCAGCTGTTATAGAATTATCTGACATCCATTTGCCTAATGAATCTATTTTATCTTTCTCAACTTTTTTTTCAATTATAACAACAGACCTATTGGTAGATAATTTTTCTATTATTTCTTCATAAGTTATATTAAAAATATTTGCCATTCCTTCTGCTACTACTTCATCTGGAACTTTTTTATTATTCGCATACGTTATTTTTCCAGGATTTACAGATACTGTATCAACAGGTATACTTTGTGCTAATACTTCTCCTTTAGCATCAAAAATTGTTCCTCTATTTGGACTTAATATTTGTTTTTTCACTTGTTGATTATATGCTTTTTCAGCCCATTCTTTACCTTCTACAAATTGCAATATAATAAGATGTCCTACTACTATAAAAAAACCTAATGTTACTATAATTCCAGTAAGCACCAATCTTAAATTACACCATATATTATCATTCTTACTTTTAGACTTTTTTTTCATTCTATCTCCACACTTTAATTTTTAAAAATACTCATTATTGCTTTTAAAAATATGTTAAACAAATCTACTAAAGATTTTATTATAAAATTTTCTTCATATAAATTTACTAGCATTTTTCTGATAGGTGGTATATACCAAAAAACTACACAAATAATTACTAATACTATTACTGTCATAAATATTGTTTTTATTTTGTTTAATGTTAATCTTCCATCTGATTTAAATCCTGCCTTTTTTAAATAATCATTATATGCTTTATTATAGGCCTGATTATATTCTTCTTCAATTTTTTGAGCTTTTCTTAAGTTTTGCTTAAATTGCTTTTTAGCTTCTTTTATAACCTCACTTTTTTCTTTTTCAGTTAAAACTACATCTTCTTCAAAGCCTTCTGTATTAACTGAATTTTGATTATTTTTGTATTCTTCAGTCTCATTGCCATAAAAATCGCTATCATTTTTATTTGATCTATTTATTTTTTCATATTCTTTATCATTTGAGTTGCTAGTAACATTTTTTATTAAATCTTCAGCTCTTTTTTTAGCTAAATCATTATCATATCTTTTTCTTTTCTCATCATTTATTATAATTTCATAAGCTATTTTTAACTTATTTAAAATCATTTCATTTTCTTTGTTTTCTTCATCACTTAATGCTGGATTTATTTGATACTCTAATATTAACTTTTGATAAGACTTTTCAATTTCTTCTTTAGAAGCATTCTCTTCAACTTCTAATAAATCATATATTGTAACCATTGTTCACCTTTATTTTCCTTCTATATAATTAAACATCATAAAAATATGTAGCTTCAAGGTCGGCTTCGTGTACTAATAATGCTAAAGGATATTTTTTAAACGCTAGTCCTAATGTTGTATATGATTCTTTTGGCTCTGTAAATCCCATATGCCATCTAATACAGTATTTTTCTTCACTTGTAAGTTTTAAATATTCTGTTAACATCATAACACTTTTTTCTCCATGACCATATGGTATTGTATCATCAACTGTATAATATGGAACCTTTTCCCATTCTCCAAATTCATTTTTGGCATTTCTATAATCTACTTTATAAAAATTGACTTTACATATATCATGTAATAATGCTATTATAATTAAACTTTCTTCTGGCACATTTATTTCAATAACAGAATTTGCTACTTTATATTTTAAAATTTCATATACCTTCATGCTATGTTCTAATAACCCACCTTCATAATTTCCATGAAATCTTGTACTTGCTGGTGCTTTAAAAAAATCTGTTTTTGTTTCTATAAATTCTATTAGATCTTCTATTCCTTCTCTATTTGTACTTTTTAATAATTCTATAAATTTTTCTTTCATTTATTTAATATCTAGTTTAAAACTAGCTCCTCCTTTATAAAAATTCAAATCATAATTTGTATTTTTTTCCTTTTATTACGAATATAATTTTATCATAAGCACTTTTAAAATACAAGATTTTAAAAGTGCTTTGTATATACTAATAGAATATTAAATTCGAGCATTGAACTTTAATCTATTCTTCTAGTCCTGTCTTTTGTTTTTTTAAATAGTTTATAATATTTTTAGATAAATTTTTATCTTTTTGTAATTCATTATAAATTAAATCTTCATTTGTTTTTGAACCATATAAAAAATCATCTAGGATTTCTTTAGGTTCTATCTCTAATGCATTACATATTATTACAAATTTATTTAAAGTAACTCCATTAGTTCCATTTTCTATTTGCATAATATAAGATGGTGCCATCATTGTTCTAGCAGCCATTTGATCTGCCGAAATATTTTTCTTAGTTCCTAATTCTTTTATTTTAGAACCTATTTCAATATTAAATTCTTTTTTATGATTAAAAATATACTGGTTAACACCTATTGTTTCCAGATTAGAATTAAACATAATACATCATCCTTTCTAAATGCGTAAAATTTGGCAAAGCCTTTATACTATAGAAATTGCTAAGCAATTTTTATAATATAATTATAATAGCATTAAAAACAGATGTTTGTCAATATTGGATTTAGTATAAATTTAAAGTTTCAAAAACATAGCTAAAAAATCAGAGATTTTTTAGGAAATTTGTTCGTATACAAAAAGAATAAAAGTGGATGATATGATAATTATAAAATATAAAAATTTACTAAATTGTCCACGTATTTGTTGATGCGCCGATTTTGTTGTACAAAATCGTATGCAAAAATAGCAAAGCTTTTATTTAGTAGGAAATGCAAAGCACTTTCCTACTAAATAAAAAAACGAGCTAAAAGCTCGTTCTAAATAAGTACTTTTATATTATTCTTCTGATGGAGCTGGCGCATCAACTGGGCAAACTCCAGCACATGTACCACATGAAATACAAATACTTTCATCAATAACATATTTATCATCACCTTGAGCTATACATGTCATTGGGCAAGCACTTGCACAAGCTCCACAAGAGATACATTTCTCTGATATTTTGTAAGCCATTAAAAACTCCTCCTTTCATAAATTTAAATCTATTTTATTTCTATTTTCATAGAATTATAATAGCCTTTTAGCTATTTTTTTTACTTGTTTCACAGCTTCTTTTTCATCTAAATTTATCATCTTTCTGTTTTGCATTATTATATTTCCATCTATCATTACATTTTCTACATCTGCCCCATTAGCTGAATAAACTATATTTGAACACACATCATTTTCTGGACATAGATGAAGTTTATCATTTTTTATAAAAATCATATCAGCTCGTTTACCGAACTTCAATAGTTCCAATTTCTTTTTCCATTCCTAAAACTTTAGCACCTTCTATTGTTGCCATTTTTAAAATATCATAAGCCGAAATTGAAGATGGCTCCATTGTATTTATTTTTTGTAGATATGCTGCTGTTTTCATCTCTTCAAACATATCCATTGTACTTGTAGTTCCTATTCCATCTGTTCCAAGCCCAATATTTATTCCATTTTTTCTTAATTTCACTACATCACATATTCCAGAAGATAATTTACAATTGCTTATAGGGTTATGTGATATTCCTCCTTTTATATTTTTAAGTATTTCTATATCTGTATCTGATACATAGATTCCATGAGCTAAAACTACTGGTATATCAAAAACACTTAAATCTTTCAAATATTCTGTACTTCTTTTATTATATTTTGATTTTACCTTCGATTCTTCCTCACTAGTTTCAGCTAAATGCATATGTAATCCTGTATTTAACTCTTTAGCTAAATTAACACATAATTCCATAGTATCTGGGTTACAAGTATGTGGTGCATCTGCTGAAACATATATTTTTATTTTGCTATTTTTATCATTATTATATATTTTAGCATACTCTCTAGTTTTTTCAACCTTGTCTTTTATTGAATCATCTTTTATGCACCAACCAACAACAGCTCTTAATCCGGTATCTTTTATTGCTTCTACTGTTTTATTCATTCCAAAATACATATCATTACAAGTAGTTGTTCCTGATTTTATCATTTCTAAACAAGATAAATATGAATTCCAATAAATATCTTCTGGTTCTAGTTTATCTTCTACTGGAAATATTGCATCTTCAAGCCAATCTATTAATTTTTTGTCTGCTTTATATCCTCTAAAAATACTCATTGCCAAATGTGTATGTGTATTTACTAATCCTGGCATTACTAACATATTTTTAGCATTTATTTTTTCATCTATTTCAATATTTGTATCTATATCTTTATCAATTTTTTCAATAATATTGTCTTCTATTAGTATATCTTTTTTCTCTATATTAGCTACGTCCCCTACCATATCTAATACATAAGCATTTGTTATAAGTTTTTTCATTTATGTTTCCCTTCAAGTTATTATGGTTTTTCTTTTGTTTAATTAATATTTTATTATATGTTTAACTATTTTTAAATATCGTCTTGAGATATATTTTTCTTATCATCATTCTCTAATTTTTCAAGTTTTTGTAATTCTTTTAAATCATCTTCATTTTCAACATCTAATTTGTCATCTTCTACAACTGCATCTTTTATAACTACAACATCCTTAGCTTCATGTTTTTTAAAATAATATTCATCTCCATCTTGATATTTTACTCTTATAACTTCTTTAAGGGTTTCAACAGAAGATACTTCACCTGTTCCCTCAGATGTTTTCACTATTGCTCCTATTTTAGGAAGCCTACTTAATTTTTCTTCATAAACATCTTGCTCATATTTTAGACAGCACATTAGTCTTCCACAATTTCCAGAAATTTTAGAAGGATTTAATGATATATTTTGTTCTTTTGCCATTTTTATTGATACTGTTTCAAAATTTCCTAAAAAAGAACAACAGCATAGCTCTCTTCCACAAATTCCGTTTCCTCCACATCTTTTTACTTCATCTCTTACTCCAATTTGACGAAGTTCTATTCTTGTTCTAAAAACTGCTGCTAAATCTTTAACTAACTCTCTGAAGTCGATTCTTTTATCTGCTGTAAAATAAAATATAACTTTAGTTCCATCATATTTATATTCTACATCAATAAGCTTCATTGGCAATCCATGTTTTTCTATCTTTTCTAAACATATTCTAAATGCATCTTTTTCTTTTGCCTTATTTTGCAAACGCATTTTTTCATCTTTCTCTGTTACTATTCTTATAACTTTTTTTAATGGTTCTGTAACCTCGTTATCTTCTACTTCTTTATCTACTATTACTACTTCACCATACTCTTCTCCCATAGCTGTATCAACAATAACTTTCATTCCTTTTTCTAATTGTAAATTTCCTTGATCAAAATAATATGTTTTTCCAGGTCTTTTGAATCTAACTCCTGTTACCTTTTTCATTTATTTCCTCCCATATTTCCAAAAGCAAATTATCAATACTCATATCGAAATTGCTATTACTTTTAAGTCTCATTGCACATTTATTAACATATTTTATACAATTTATATATTTTTCATTCTCATTGATTTTTGAATATAAACATACTGTTATATAATCTAATATATCATAAATGTTTTCTTTATCATATATTATTTTTCCATCTAATAGAATTTCTATTAAATCTTTTTGGTTTAAGTTAGATATCAATAAATCTATATTCTCATATTTTTCTTTAGAATCTTTTAATTTTATTGCTTTTCCTATGCTTCCTTCAAATGTTTTTAATAAATTTTTAGAAACATCACCATACTCTAAAACATCTTTTATATATTTAAGTAATTTATGTTCTTCTATTGGCTTAAATTTCACACTCATACATCTTGATTTTATTGTATTTAGTATTAAATTTTCATTTGAAGATATAAGGATTATTACTGCAAATTCTGGTGGTTCTTCTAAAGTTTTTAACAAACAATTTTGTGCTTCTTTTGTCATTTTTTCACAATCATTTATTATATACACTTTTTTATTTGATACAATTGGTTTTTCTATTACTTTTTCTGTTAATTCTCTTATTGTATCGACTTTTATAGTCTCTCCTTCTTCATTTATACAATGAAAATCTGGATGATTTTTTCCATTAAAACATGTACATGATTTACATGTACATATCTCATCTTTTGTATTTTCTAAACATAATATATCTTTAGCAAATTCCTTAGCTATAAGCAATTTACCAATTCCACTTGTTCCTAAAAACAAATAGCTGTGTAAAATATTTTTTTGTTTTATACTTTTTATTAGATAATCTTTTACTTCATCATTACCTATAATATTTCTAAAATCCAATTATTTTACTCCTACTCTATCCCGCCAAATTCACTAAATGGCCAAAATCTAAAACATACTACTCCTTC
>CANEMG010000025.1 GCA_947428535.1 uncultured Clostridium sp.
TTGTATTATAATTTTCATTATATATTAGAAAGTCGTAAAGACTTTCTAATATATATTTTTCTTATGTATAAATTTTATTTATAGAATTTCTTAAAACTTATTTTTCCTAAGTTTTTCTTTAATACTATTACTACTATAATAACCGCTACTACTATTACTATAATCATTATTTCATCTGCTACTACACTTACATAGTATTTAGATTTTTCTAAACCAGTAGGTGGTGTTAATGTTACTCTTTCTGTAAATGCTGAGTCATCTTCTTTATAGTCTGGATTATTATTCATATTCAAGTTACCTACTGTTGTTCCAAGTTTAGTTACCCTACCTGTTACTGAAGTATATTGTATAATCTCTGCACTGTTATCATATGTCATATTTTCAGTATCAGTTTCACCAGCAACTACTTTTGATGCAACCATATATATATTTCCTGAGCTTTCATGTTTATTTGAAACATATGGTTTTAAGAATATAGATAGAAGTTTATTCATATGTCCATCATCTGTACTAGAAACTTTATCATCTACTGATACTGCTAAATTATGTCTTATATCAGCATTATAAAGTATTCCTTTAGCATCTAATAATTTCTTATATGATTTTACTTGGATTTCTCCATTTTCTTTATTCTTCTCTTCTACTGTATTAAATAATCTATCTGCTATTAAACCTTGTGTCATTAATTCTTCATCTGTTATAGAATTCCAATGTCTATCTATTTCAACATTTTTACTTGCTTCCATAACCATATTATTATCTACATAATCTAATATTTTATCTACTTTTAACTCAGCTACAACATCTTTTGAGCCTACTGTTCCTGTATAATATGTTTCTCCTAAATATTTTCCATAATATCCATCTGTACCATTAAATGTCTTTTTATCTTTAATTCCATATTCTACATTATCATTACCATAGTAATTTTTATATAACTCATTTCTTGCTGTTCCTGCTGCTGTATATGTATCATCATAATATGCCTCATATCCAGTTGCATCAGCTTTATATCTTAGATTATATAATCTTTCACTTATTCTGTCTATTTCACTATTATTGTTTACAGAGAATACATATGTTACATCTACTGTACAACCTTGTAATAAGTCTTCATCAACATTTAAGTATGCTAAACCTTTTACATCTTCTACTGTTGGTAAATACTGTAAATTTTCATATCCTATTGAGTTTTCTTCATTTATAACAGTATTCAGAATATTCTTAGTTTTTACTCCATTTTCTTCTTCATAAACATTATCATATTTTATATCTGCTAATGTTTTACCATCTGATGTAGTTAATTGTATTCTTGATAAGAATTCTTTTATAGAAACATTTGCTTCTGGTCTATATTCTATACCAAAATCAATATTTTCTATTTTATATCTTGAATCTCTATTAACTCTTTCTAAGTATTCATCATATGTATATGTAATAACATCATATGTTGTTTTTTCGGCTCTTACTGGGAAGTATACTGTTTCAGCTTCCATAGAAGTATTTTTCATAAACTCTTCTGAATAATCTTCTGGTAATGATTTTTGAGCTTCTTCTGTTTTTCTGTTATTTACTTTCTCACTCCATCTAATTACTTCAAGTCTTCTAATTTCATCATCTCTTGCATCAGAATTTTCTGGTTTTTCTAATTCTGCTAAAACATCATCTCCTGAACTTGGTTCTGAAGTTATATAATTATCTACATTATAGTATTTTGTTGATTTATATTCTTGTCCATTATATACTACATCTTCAACACTTTCACCATAATTAAATCTTATTATATAATTTCCTGGAATAAATGATTCTAATCTATATGAACCATCTGATGAAGTTCTGGTATCAACTACTGATTCATCCCATGCTTTTACACTTTCTTCATAAATTCTTTCTTCACCATTTTTTTGCAATTTTACCATTTCTACTAGTTTTACATTTATTCCTTTTGCTGGTGCATCTTTTGTTTCATCAAGTAATAATTGTCCTAAGTTTCCTTTTTTCTTATTACTTGCAGCTTCTCTTATCTTTTCATCTACACCAATATTTCTAATACCATTTCCAATATATTGTATAGCCTCTCCAGTACCTGCTGTTTCAGATCTTGCATCATCCCAAACAGTTCCTACTATGTTTCTTTCTAATTTATATCTTTCGTTTGAATCTGGTGGTGTTCCTGGATTTTCAGGATCTTCTGGATTTTGATCTAATATGCTTAATGTTATTCCTGTTTTATATGTATCGTTCTCATATTCTGACCAATCCTCAATATCATTATTTTCAGTTCCACCTGATTTATTTGCATCTGTTTTTAGTCCTAAATTTCCTGGATTTGAATTTTTATCTACAAATCCTGCTGGCTTGTTATCTGGATAATATGTTGAATATGCATTTATTTCTGCAATATTATCTTTATTACCTAATTTCATATCTGATAAGTCTGTTCCATCTTGTGTATCTACTATAAATTTAATATATACATTAATGATTTCACCTTGTTTTAGCTCAATATTATCAAATCCGCTTAAGTAAATTGTATTATATTTATCATCTGGTATATTTACTGCTGAATGTTTTGGGTATATTGGTGTATTACTTAATTTTACTTCACCTGTTGTCTTATTATTTGATTTGTCTACATATTCATACCACGCTTCAACCTTATTTAAAGTTTTCTCATGTAAATATCCATCTTCACCTATTACCTTGATTACTTTTGTATTGTTATTTGGATCATATGCTTTAAAATCTGGACTGTAATAATTTACAACTTCTCTTATTTTTGAGTAAACATTATTAGCATCTTTTACATCATTATTTGTAATACTCATTTTATATGTTACTTCTGTATTCAACTCTGTCTTTTCTTTATATTCTTTTACTTCTTCATTACTATACTGTGTATGTTTATAATAATAGTCTGAAGCATAGAATTTAAATTGATAATTTATTGGATTATTCTCTCCACCTGTAACATATGCTCCACCAAATGGCGAATTATTTACATCTTTTTGATTATAGAAATATGTCATTTCTATACCATTTACTGTAGTTTTTAAGTTATATACATCCTCTTCAAGACTTAAATCCATCTCTCTTGTTTGTAATCCTAAGTTAATGTATTTTAAATATTCTGTCTCTCCTGATTGAGCAAAATATAACATATTTATATTGTTACCATTTGTTAATGCATTATTGTATGGCTTACTTCTTACTATAAAACTATATGCACTTATTCCAGTTGATTCTGTTAAATCTAATGTGCTATTATGTTTATCTTTTGTATAAGATAATGTTTTTGTATTATCCTCAGATTCTACTACACCTTTTATTCCTGTATTATATTCTATTGTTTCTAAACTACTATTTAGCTCATCTCTTATATCTGTGTACTCACTTGCATTTGAATCTGTCATATATTCCATAGCAATTGAATTATCAGCTTTATTTATGTTTGCTTTTCCATCATCTCCAGCATATACTGTAGAAATATATTTTGCACCATTGTAATAGAATTCTACATAGTAATTAATATATGTACTTGTTGAATTATAGTTACCTGTTGCATCATCTCTGTTTGTTGCTTTTATAACTCTTCCTGCGTTCTCTCCACCTTCGACCATTTTCTTATTTGATTCATCTCCTGAATCAGTTGTTCCATTAGTTTCATCAAATTTATATGTTCCATCTGCTGATGTATATGTTGTGGCAACTTTTTTATTTGTATCATCATGAAGTACTACCTTAATTCCAGATAGTTTTCCTTCTGAATCATCCATTTTTCCATCTCTATTTTCATCTATCCAAACTCTTCCGCCTATTGCTATATTCTTTAATCTTACATAGTCAACATTATCTTTAGATGTATAGTTTACTAAATCTTTTGAAATTAAGTCCACATCATTTCTATTATGAACACTTGTAATATTTAATTCATTCTTTAAGTTTAATAAATACATATTACTCATTGTAATATCACATTTTAATTGAACCTCAAAGTATTCTTTTGGCTTTATTTCTCCAGGATATGTATATGTTATTTTATTACCTTCGATACGTTCTGCCATTTGTGAAGTTGTTGAATCTAGTGCACCTGATCCATTAAATTTTTTCATAGATACTGTTTCTTTATAAGTTAAACCTGTTTCTAATGTATCTACAAATGTTATATTTTTTACTGTTGTTGTTCCTGTATTTTGAAGCTTTATAGTATATATTACATTATCGTATTTTTCTACTTCAACTGGTGAATCATATTTTTGTTGATTTGTTTTTCCATCTCTTCCACTTATAGCTTTTGAATTTACACTTGTAATGTATTTTTTCAAACCGATATCATATGTTTGATATTCAACAGATGCTGATGAACTTATTGGTATCATCTCTGTTAATACAATACCATTTTTATTTGTAGCATAATTAACTGTACCTGTATTTGTTATTTTTACTTTTTTCTTACTTTCTAGTATAACTTCAAATTGCATTGTTAATATAGCAGATTGTCCTGGAGTTATACTTCCTGAATATTTATATCTTGTATTACTTTGTTTTGTCCAACCATTTCCACTTGCTGATAAAAATTTTAGTTCATTTGTGTTATAAGTATCATCTAATACAATATTATTTATGTTACCAAAATTAGCTGTATTTCCCATATTCTTTACAACAATAGTATAAGTTATTTTATCTCCTAACTCACACTTTGTAAGATCAGTAACTTTACCATCATTTATTTTTGTTACAGTTTTTGAAATACTTAAATCATATCCTAATATTTTTACTTTTACACTAGATGTTAATACTGAATTTAATAAATATTTATTTTTAATTAAATCAATATTATTTCTATTAAATGCTCTTGTTATAGTTACGGTATTTGTTTTATTTGTTGCCTGTTTAGATAGCAATGATTCTGTTACTCTCATTGATATATATAATGTATGTGTTTGACCAGACTCTATTGTTCCAGTATATACATATTTTCCAGATTGATTTATCCATCCTGAAGATGTACCTGCTGCAACAAATTCAAATCCTTGTGGAATCTCTTCTGACACTGAATAAGACATTTTTCCATATACCGCTGATGCACTTCCACCATTATTTCTAACTAGGATTTTATATCTTATAATATCTCCAACCTCTGCCGAATTTTGTGTTGATTTTGGCATTCCTGCACTTGTTATAACATCAACAGATTTACTTACAGTTATTCTATATTGTTTACATCTTACATAAGCTGAATCTGTTACTCTATTTGTTTGTACATTTTTAATTGGTTTTCCATTTGTAAATTTAAAATTTGATATTTTTACTGTATTTGTTAAATTTGTATTTGCATTTGCTCTTACATTATCTTTCATCTTTAACCATACATTAAAAGTATATGTTCCTTTTGGTATTGTTAATGCACTTGAAGTTAATCTTCCAGCTGAACTTACTCCTCCTGATAATGTACTTGAAATGAAAGTATATTGAGAAGCATCATATGTGTCTGTTATATCTAGTTTAATTGGCATTCCTTTATTTATTACTTGTATTGTAAAACAAACCCTATCTCCTCTATCTACATAAGCACCACTGCTTATGTTAGTTTGTGATCCATTATTTGTATCTCTTACATATGTAACTGTTTTACTTACACTTACATTAGCTATTGCATTTAAAGTATAATCTACCTTTGTCGTTTTTGATACTTTTTTTCCTCTCATTACAACTTCGTTTTGTCCACCACTCCAGCTTTCAAAACCACCTAATATTCTTGCTTTATAAAAATCTGAAGTAGCAACTATTCTTACTTTAACTTGTGTTAAATCAGCATTACCCAAAGCAGACATTGGTATATAAAATGCTTTTTGATTACAGTTATTATATGAAAATTTCTTACTACCGTATGCTGTAATTACATTTCCTTTATAATTAGAGTAACTTCTTCCATTATTAGTAGAAATTTGTAATTTAGCATCACTTGGGAATTTAGCATTTATTGCTCCAAATGCATTATATGTTGAATTGTACTCTAATTTTGATATATTAGTAACTTTTGTAACACCATTACCATTCTTTTTCATTTTATTAGCTTCAGTTATTACTTTACTTATTGTACTTGCTCCACTAGCATTTGTTGCTGTTCCTGTTATTTTAACATTAAATAACGAACTTAACTCACTTTTACCACCGCTTCTGTTAATATAAGATCCTAAAGTTCCTTTGTTTCCATGTCCATTCTCAAATAGATATGATAAATATGCCATTCTTCCTGCTACTATTGTATCACCTGATTTTGAACCATTAATTGAACGTGTTGAATACCCAAATCCAGAATCACCATATCCAATCTTAGTATCACTTACTAAAACCCTGTCTCTACCTCCATCAGGTGCTGCTTTAACATTTACACCGTGAATACATTGAATTGATTCATAGCCATTGTTAACTTGAGCATTAGTTTGATATATAAGTCTTGATTTTAATTTATAATTATTATTAAAATAACTATTTAAACCTGTTTTTGCAAGATCTAAAAGTATATATGAATATGTATTTATAATAAAACATAAACTTACAATTATAATTAAAGATACTATAATAATTATTTTATTTATTAATTTTACTTTTTCTTTATTATTTTTGATTACTTTACTTACAATAAGCATCATTATGAATGCAACTGCCAAAGCAATTACTACAACTAGTATATAATAAACTGCACCTGTTTTTATTGTTATAAGTAATTCTACCTCTGAACTATCATTACTTGGATCATAATCTGTTAATTGTAAATTATTAGTTGATTCTATTATTTGTGCTATGTTTTTATAAACACCAGTAGCTCTATCATCCATAGATTTAGTTAATACTAAAGTTATTTCTTGTGATTCACCTGGTTCTAATAATCTTTTATTTAAAGCAGAAGTATATATAGTATTGTTTTCATCTACTTGCCAATTAGAACTTGATTCATTGTTAAATTCTAATCCTTCAGGAATATAATCAGAAATTTGATTTACATATCCACCTACTTTTCCATTATTTGTTACTTTTACTACATATTCTACTGTTACTTTTGAAGAATTTATATATTTTGATGGAATTTCTACTTTTGTTAATCTATCTTCATCTGTAAAATTCTCTGTTTGAGTTCCTTTTTCGTTTTCTATTGTTACTTTTTTCACATATGTAGAAATACCCATATCAAAATCTGAATTCTCTTTAAGTCCAATATTTACATTAGCGTTTCTTTCAGAAATTTCAACTATATCTGATACAGCATAATCTTTTTGATTACTATTTAATGTTAATTTTCTTGCAATTACATTTGATGATTTAGAGTTTGAACTTCCAATTTCTCGATAAGATGAAACTTCATAAATATTGTTATCATAATCAAATACAACAACATATTTTCCCTGTTCTAAGTTACTAAAAATATACTTTCCACTACCATCTGTTTTAGTAGTTTTTAATACATTTGAATCTTTTATTTGTGATGTTTCTAAACTATCTGTTTTGAAAAGCATTACATTAATTTCATCTAATGCTTCTTCCTCTTCATATAAACCATTTTTATTACTGTCTAGCCATGCTCTACCTGAAATTGAGTATTTTACTGTATTTGAAAGTTGTTCTACATTATTTGTAACATTTTCTTGAATATCTACATTTTGATTACTATCTATTTCTACATTAGATTCTATTTCTGATTTATTATTATTTTTTACTTCTTCTGTATTATTTACAATACCTTCATCATTTTTTGGTGCACTTGGTAATACTAAATTAGGAGCATCTGGTACTACTATATTTGCTTCTCCTTCAAAATCTTCTGGTTTTGTATTATTATCTTCACTATCATTTGTGGTATTATCTCCACTATTATCTGTTTGATCATCATCTGGAATGTTATCATCTGGAATACCATCATCTGGTAATGTTTTAATTTCACTTGGATCAACATATAAAATGATTTCTGCTATATCACTTATATTATCTGATGGAATCATTTGAATTTTACTATCAATACTTGATTGTCCACTTCTTAATTCTTCAACATTAACTGTTGCATCTATATCAATACTTAATTTTTCTCCAGCTTTTAAAATTTTATAAGTGAAAATATAGTTTAGTTCTGAAAATTCCATAGTTTCTTGTGTACCATCAGGTAATGTAAGTACTGCTGAATTAAGTTTTAACCCATCATCAATAAAATCTGTAAAGTCAACTGGTCTTTCAACAAGTCCTGTATTTTCTATAACTATATTATATTTTACATTATCACCATTTTTAACTATAGCTCCATTTTCTGGATTAGATGTATAAATTATATTGAAAAAACTTTCTGCTTGAATAACTTTTTTTACATAATCATTACTTAAATATAATTTTCCATCAATATCTGAGTTCGCACTCATTGATATAGTAGTTTCTGCTAAAGAAATATCTATACTTTCTATACCAGATGATACAATTAAATTTTTAGTTTCACCTTTTGGAAGGTTTAATATTTTAAATGTTACCATAGTTCCTGTAGATGTATCTTGTTTAGATATATCTACATCTTCATTATAAATTCCTGTTTCTGTTAAGTTTACATCTAATAATGATGGTAACATAACATTTACTGTTACATTTTCTAAGTCTTTATCTGCTATATTTTTTACTGCAGTATCTAAAAGTAATAAGTTTGTTGAATACAAGTTTGGATCATTAGCTAATTCTCTACCATATGTAGTTAGAGAAAGTTCTATATCTGCATCTACAATTTTATTTTTTATTGTTTCATATTCTTTTTCTTGTATTCCATCTGCTGAAATTGTTACTTTTCCATATACTTCTGGATTAGAAATATCTTCTAATTTTTTTACTTTTACTTGGTATGAAAATACAGTTGCTTCACCTGGATTTAAAATATCTATTTTTGAAGTTTCATAAATATGTTCTCCATTTTCATCTTCTTTCCACATACCAATTAAGTCTTCTTCTAATGTTGTACTGTTTAT
>CANEMG010000026.1 GCA_947428535.1 uncultured Clostridium sp.
ACCGATAGGTCGTTGGTTCGAGTCCAACAAGAGGAGCCAAAAAATAGATATAAGCAAAAGCTTATATCTATTTTTTCGTTTCTCTTATTAGAGTCATAGAACCAATACCTGAAAATACGAAGTATTTTTTTAGGTCGTAAGGTTTAGCGCTGTGAGCTTTGCGGAGCAAAGCGAGGAAGTACCCTTGGGGTATCCAACAAGAGGAAGGAAAAATAAAATTATTGTGCTAAGTCTTGTTACTTTTATTTGTACGTGATACAATAACTAGCATAAGAGAAGACTTCTAAAGACAATGTAAAACAGAAGTTTAATAAAATATTGGAGAAATTGAGTTGGAAGATAATAATGTTAGCAAAATACTTGAAAGATTATTGGAAAAGAGTAAATTAGGTAATATATTAGAAAGTCCAGTTAGAGTTTCTGGAGGATTACTGAATAGAATGTATAAAGTAAAAACAGATGAAGGTTTATATGCGATAAAATTATTAAATCCAGAGGTTATGAAAAGGAAAAATGCTAAAGATAATCATATATTTGCAGAGAAAGTATCGAGTATTGCAAAAGAAAATGGAGTAAGTTGTTTACCAGCTAAAAGTATAGGTGAAGAAGAATTACAAGAAATTGATGGTTATTATTTTTTAGTTTTTGATTGGATTGATGGAAAAGTAATAAGCGATGAAGATTTAGATATATATAAAGTAAAAAAAGTAGCTAAAGAGTTAGCAAAACTTCATAAAATTAATTATGATAGTCTTAAAGATATGAGTAAAGCATATTACAATACAAGCGTAATAGATTGGAATTTTTATATTAATAGAATTAGTAATAAAGAATTAAAAAAGTTACTTGAAGAGAATATAGAAAATTTTAAGAAATGGGATAAAGATTCTATAAGTAGTTTAGAAAAAATTTCAAAAAATATGGTAATTAGTCATAGAGATTTAGATTTACCAAATGTCCTATGGAATACTAAAAACGAGCCAGTTATTATAGACTGGGAGAGCGCCGGTTTAATAAATACTAGTATGGAAGTTATTGATACAGGATGGAATTGGGCTGGGGGGCAGAACTTTTTTGAAAAAGAAAAGTTTATTACTTTTATTAATACATATAAAGAAAATGGTGGAGAACTAAATGATTTTGATGAGGCTATAAGAGCTGATTTTAAAGCTAAGTTTGAATGGTTGGAATATAATTTAAAAAGAGCATGTGGTATTGAATGTATTGATGAAGAAGAAAGAGAACTAGGTAAAAAAGAAGCTATACGAACTATTGATGAAATAAATAAGTTTTATAATATATTTATAAATAATATGAAATGAAAGGGATTAGAAAATGAAAGTATTATTTGCAACAACAAATCCAGCAAAAATTGGAAAATATAAAAAAGAACTAGAAGAAAAAGGAATAGAGTTAATAACAATAAATGACTTAGATTTTAAGTTAGACATAGATGAAAATGGAAAAGATGCAATTGAAAATGCATATATAAAGGCCAAAGCATATTATGATAAAACTAAAATACCAACTATTGGAATGGATAACTGTTTATTCATAGAAGGATTACCAGCTGAAAAACAACCAGGAACATATGTTAGGAGAGTAAATGGAAAAGAATTAACAGATGATGAAATGATAGAATATTATTCTAATTTAGTAGGAGAGTATGGGGGAAAATTAACTGCAAAATGGGTATTTGGAATGGTAATCGTTAATAATAATATTCCAGAAACTTGTTCATGGACTAAGGAAAAATTTTATTTGGTAGATAAACCATGTGAAAAAAGAATTCCAGGATATCCATTAGATTCTATTAGTATTATTCCAGAATATAATAAATATTTTTTAGAATTAACAGAAGAAGAGAAAAAACAATATAAGAAGAAAGATAGTAAAGATAGCACACTAGAGTTTATTATAAAAAGCATAAAAATGTAGTTATATTGGATGGAATAGGTATGAGAAATTTAGAAAACAAATTAAAAAATAGAAAAATTAATTACGAGAATTTATTAAAATATGGTTTCAAAAAAGAAAATAAGAAGTATATTTATAAAACAAAGTTACAAGACAACCAGTTTGAAGTAAGAGTTGTAATTTCAGATGAAATTAGTTATGCAAAATTAATAGATTTAGAAAGTGAAACTGAATTTATTCTTGTAGACATTGAAGAAGCAACTGGTAAATTTGTTGGAAAGTTAAGACAGGACTATGCTGAAATTATAGATAATATTATTATAAAATGTACTACTAAAGAAGTTTTTAAAAATAAACAATCAAAAGAAGTAATAAGTTATGTAGAGAAAAAATATGGTGATAAATTAGAATTTTTATGGGAAAAATTTGATGATAATGCTATTTGGAGAAATAATCAAAACAATAAATGGTATGGAGCATTATTAACAATATCTGAAAGAAAATTGGGAATTGAATCAGATAATATTATAGAAATTATTGACTTAAGATATCAAAAAGATAAAATAGAAGATATAATAGATAATGCAAAGTTTTTTGGTGGATACCATATGAACAAAAAAAGTTGGATAACAATAAAGTTAGATGAGTCAATAGATACTAAGGAAATATTTAGATTGATAGATAATAGCTACAACTTATCAATAGGAAACAAGTGTGGTTTTACAGGAGACAGTCTATCTCAGAAAGTATATGAGTATTTGCTTACTATACCAAAAGGTAAAGTGGTTACATATAAACAGGTTGCAGAAAATTTAGGGAATAAAGGATTAGCAAGAGTAGTTGGCAATATACTTCATAAGAATCCGGATGGTAATAGATATCCTTGTTATAAAGTGTTAAATAGTAAAGGTGAACTTGCAGAAGCATTTGTATTTGGTGGAAAAGAAATTCAAAAAGAAAGACTAGAAAAAGATGGAGTTAAGGTAATCAATAATAGAGTTGATTTAAAAGTATATCAGTGGAATGAAAATGAAGGGAAATAAAAAGATGAAAGTATTAATAGCAACAAAAAATCAAGGAAAAATTGAAGGAGCTAAAAGAGCTATATTAAATTATTTTGATGATGTAGATATTCAAGGAATACCAGTAGAATCAAATGTAAGTGAACAACCAGTGAATGATGAAATATACAATGGAGCTAAAAATAGAGTCAAAAATTTAAAAAAATATGCGAAAGAAAATAATATAGTAGCAGACTTGTATTTAGCCATAGAAAGTGGAATCACTAATTCTTTAGGCAGATGGTTAATTACTAATATTTCAGTAGTTGAAGATAATAATGATTTTGAAAGTTATGGGACAAGTGCATCTTTTCCAGTACCAGACAATTTGGTAAAAGATATAATAGATACTAATTTAACACAAGTAATGAATAAAATATTTGAAGAAGATAATGAAAGGGCAACTAGAGGTGGAGGAATACAATTATTAACACATAATAAAATATCACGAATAGATTTAACTGAAATGGCATTTGTAATGGCTTTAACAAAATATATTAACAATAACTGGAGATAAACTTGAGATGAAAAATTATTTAGATACAATAAATGAAGAAGTAAAAGAATATTTTAAAATATTATCACCTGAATTTCCAGAATGGTTATTAGATTATATTCACACACCAGAAATGCAGAGAATAGCAGGGACAAGCATGAATTGCGGAACAAACTATACTAAAGTATTTAATATTAAATATTTTTATTCTAATTTAGATCATAGTGTAGGAGTGGCATTAATAGTATGGAATTTTATACATGATAAAAAACAAACTCTAGCAGGATTATTTCATGATATAGCAACTCCAACGTTTAAGCATTGTATAGATTTTATGAATGGTGATACAGAGCACCAAGAGTCAACAGAAGAAAGAACAGAGCAAATTATAAGAAATTCAGAAGAAATTTTAAAATTATTAAAACGAGATGGAATAAAAATAGAAGAAGTATCAGATTATCATATTTATCCTATTGCAGATAATGATATACCACAATTAAGTGCAGATAGATTTGAATATAATTTTTCTAATGGATTAGTTTTACATAGAGTATGGGAGTTAGACTCAATAAAAGAAATTTATAACAATGTAACTATTCTTAAAAATGAAGATGGAATTTGCGAACTAGGATTTGAAGATTATAAAATATGTGAAAAATATATACATATTGTATCAAATTTATGGCCATACTGGATAAGTGAGGAAGTTGTAACAGTTATGCAATTTTGGGCTGATATAATAAAGTCAATGAATATTAAAGGATATTTAACGATTGATGATTTATATAATTTATCAGAAAAGGAAATAATTCAAAAAATATTAAACTGTGAAGATAAGTATTTAACAGAATGTTTTTCTAAATTTCAAAATTCAGTGAGTGTGTACAAAAGTGATGTACCAATAGCAAATAAATATTGTATAGAAGGTAAAACTAAAAAAAGATATGTTATTCCTCTAGCTAAATATAATAATAGAACTTGCAGAATAGATGAAATTTCAGAAGTAGCAAAAAAAGATATTGATTCGTACTTTGATATTAAACGATATAAGTTTACTGGATTTGATTTTGATTTTAAGCCATATAAAATTATTTAATTTAACCACTGTAATTAGAGTATTTGCAAGAGTTTAGCAGTTTTTATCAATTTATGTAAAATATGCTTGAAAAAAAAAATACGTTAATATATAATATTGATATTAATAAGTGTAAAAGATTTGAATGGAGAAATTTATGAACAAGTCAGAAATGTTTGAATATATAGGTAAAGGCAATACATTGTATGATAAAATTGAAGAACACTTTAAAATGTTAGATGGAGATTTTTCAACAGCGAGCCTTTTAAATCATTTTAAAGAACAATATCTTTCAGATGCAATGACAGATAAAGCGTATAAAGAAATTTTTAATTTAATATCAAGCAATCTGATAAATACAATAAGAAGAAGTGAGGAAGGAAATTCTAATGAAATAACACCTCAACAAGAATATGATTTATTGTTAGAATTAAAAAGTTTTGATGGTGACTCGTATCGTAAAGATTCATTTAAATCAATAGAAGAATATGTTGATTATGCAAAATATAGAATTGATGATAAAGATACTAAAAAAATACAAGAAATTATTATTTCATTTGGAATTGATTTTTTGCCACAAAAAGATAAAGATTCCATTAGAAATCTTTTATTAGATACAGCATATATGCCTAAAATAAATAATTTTTTAAAATCAAAATATTCTTCAGAGCAAAGCACTTCAGATAAAAGTAAAGTATCTCAAGATATATTGAGAAAAAGAGCGTTTGAAAAAGATCCAGAATTGGAAGAATTAGAAAAAGCATACATTATTTTAAAAAATCCTAAACTTAGAAAAATATATGACATGTATTTAAAGGATTATATGAAAAAACAAGCAGAAGTAGATAGTAGATTAATGTTATTTCATAAATGTGCTTCAAAAAGAGAAATTGTAGTTACAGATGAAATAAAAAGTACGATGGGAAATAGAGAAAAAAATTCTGCAGTTTTGAATAAAAATTTATTGTATCCTATATTAGGTGCGCCAGGGTCAAAAAGGCAACAAAGAGGAACTTATGAATGGGAATTTAAAGAATATGAACAACCACAAGTAGTATTAAATTCTGAAGCAATTTACTCAGAAAATGGAATTGAAAATCAAAAAGTTATTGTAGCAACTCATGGACAAATAAGGTTTTCAAAAAATGGAAAAAATACTGTTACAGAAGAATTGCTTGGAGTAACAAGAATTGGAGAAGATAGAGAAAGAACGTTTTTTGTTGCTGTTCCTATAGGTACTATGCAACAAATTACTACAAAGGAACAAGAAGAATTCTATTCAAAAATATTTACATCAGATTATTATTTGGAACAAGTAGAGAGAGATTATAATAGATTTGCAGGTACAGTAATACAAAAACAAGGAAAGCCTAAAATAGTAAAAGAAACATTAAATCTTATTGCTTCAGATGAAAGAGATGCCTTAAATTATGCACAGAATTATAATGGAGAATATCGTTCAAAAGCAACAACTTTAGAAGATATTTGTCATCCTCATTCAAGAATACCACAAAAGCATAAGGCAGTAGTAGAATTTATTAAAGGAACTAAAGCAGAAAAAGAGCAAATAAATTTAACAACAGAATTGAAAAAGCCAATTATAACTGATTTTTCAGAAGGACCAGAAGGAGATGATAGATAATGGGAAAGAAAATATGGAAATCTGGAACTTTTATTTATCCAATACCAGCTGTTTTAGTTAGTTCTGGTAATATGAAAGAATCTAATATACTAACTGTTGCTTGGACAGGTATAATAAATACTAATCCAGCAACAGTTTATATTTCTGTGAGACCAGAAAGATACTCATATAATTTAATTAAGAAAAATAAGGAGTTTGCAATAAACTTAACTAATGAAAAATTAGCTTATGCAACAGATTGGTGCGGAGTAAGAAGCGGGGCAAAGTATGATAAATTTAAAGAAATGAAATTAACAAAAGAAAAAGCACAATTTATAAAAGCTCCATTAATAAAAGAAAGTCCTGTTTCTATAGAATGTAAAGTAATAGATGAAAAAGATTTTGGAACACATACAATGTTTACGGCAGAAGTGCTTTCAATAGATGCAGATGAAAAATATATAGATGAAAAAGGTGCTTTTGATATATCAAAATGTGATTTGATAGCATATGCAAATGGTGGATATTATAAATTAGGAAAGAAAATTGGAAAATTTGGTTATTCTGTAGAAAAGAAGAAAAATAAAAAGCATAAATATAAAAAGATTGAAAAATAGTTTCGAAATTATGTGTCTAAGACTATAATAATAAGAAAATACTTACGGAAAACATAGGATCACAAGTTATTCCTATGTTTTACAATTTTGTAAATAAATTTTCAAAAAAAAGAAGAAAATGGTTGACATATCATGGGTTTTGTGATAAATTATATAAGCATGTATTGAAGAAATGTATGCAATCACATCGTTAAAATATAAAAATATAAAAAATAGGCTTCATTTATAAGCAAAACGGAGGTGTAGTTAAAATGGCGGCAAAAGGACCAAGAGAAAACATAATATTAGAATGTACAGAATGTAAAAGAAGAAATTATATGACATCAAAAAATAAAAGAAACAATACTGAAAGATTAGAAGTTGTAAAGTATTGTAAATTCTGCAAAAAGCGTACAACTCATAAAGAAACAAAATAGATAAAACCTTTAATTAGGGGAGGAGTTAAGATGGCTAAAGAAACAAAAAAAGATAATAAAAATAGTAAAGAAAATAGAAAATTTTTCAAAGAGTTTAAAGCAGAATTAAAAAGAGTAAGTTGGCCTACACTTAAACAATTAGTAAACAATACAGTTGCTGTTTTAGCAATAGTTTTAACATTAGCTATAATAGTATTTGTTTTAGATGTTATTTTTGAAAATTTAAATACATTTGGTGTAGAAAAACTTAAAGCCATAGTTACATCTAGCTCAGATGAAACTGGAGAATCAGGTGATAATGTAACAGAAGAAGGATCAGGAGAGAATTCTGAAGGAACAGAAAATCAAGCTGAAGTTTCTAATGAAGCAGGAACAGAAGAAAATGGAACATCTGATGAAGCAGTACAAACAGAAGAAGGAAATAACAACGCAGTAGAAAATGGAGAAAGTTCTGAAGAAAATAATTAGTAACTAGAATTACTAATATAAAGAATATAAAGGGGGCTAAAATATGTCTCAAGATGAGAATAAATTAGAGCCAAAGTGGTATGTAGTACATACATATTCTGGTTATGAAAATAAAGTAAAAACAGACTTAGAAAAAACAATAAAAAATAGAGAGCTTGAAGATTTCTTCTTTAATATAGTTGTTCCAATGGAAGAACAAGTAGAAATAAAAGATGGAAAAAGAAAAACTAATTTAAAGAAAGTTTTTCCAGGCTATGTTCTTATAAAAATGATAGTAACAGAGGAATCTTGGTATATAGTAAGAAATACAAGAGGAGTTACAGGATTTGTAGGTTCAGGAACAGATCCTATTCCTTTAACTGATGCTGAGATTAGAAATATGGGATTTGATGAAGTTCCAGTTAATATCGATTATGATGTTAATGATAATGTTCAAGTAGTAAATGGACCACTTGAAGGATTTGTAGGAACAGTTCAAGAAATAAATAAAGAAAAACAAAAAGTAAAAGTTTTAGTATCTATGTTTGGAAGGGAAACTCCAGTAGAACTAGAATTTTCACAAGTTCAAAAGGTTAATTAGAAGGAGGTGCTAAAATAAAATGGCAGAGAAAGAAGTTGTAAATGTTATTAAATTACAAATAGAAGCAGGGAAAGCGTCACCAGCTCCACCAGTAGGACCAGCATTAGGATCAAGTGGTGTAAATATCATGCAATTCGTAAAAGAATTCAATGATAGAACAGCTAACCAACCAGGTATGATAATACCAGTTGTAATTTCAGTATATAAAGATAAATCATTCTCATTTATTACAAAAGTTCCACCTGTTGCTGTTCTTATAAAGAAAACAATAGGAATAAAGAGCGGTTCAGGAAAACCTAACAAAGAAAAAGTTGCAAAAATAACTAAAGAACAAGTTAAAGCAATTGCTGAACAAAAAATGGCTGACTTAAATGCAGCATCAATAGAAACTGCAATGAGTATGGTTGAAGGTACAGCTAGATCTATGGGTGTAGTTGTAGTAGACTAATTTTAGAAATTTATAAAAAATATAAATTTAAAATAATTTGGGAGAATTAACAAAGTTTAATTCGTTAGTACC